>JBDLJX010000001.1:0-153232 GCA_039714155.1 Pseudomonadota bacterium
CGTTGCAGCCTTTGTTAAGGGAATGGCCATTAACTGCAGGCTGCGCCTTGTCCTGGGTCATTTGTGGGCCTCTGATATGTGCACGTTATCCGTTACACCACACTAGATAGGGCCTGGTCAGGCCGATTTCAAGGCAGGCGGCAGGGTACCTTCATGTCGCAGCAGCCACAGCTTGCGGTCCAGGACTGGCCCGCCGGTATGGCCACCATAGCCGCCGATACCGGCGGCACTGACCACACGATGACACGGTACGAGTATCGATACCGGGTTGCTGCGGCAGGCATTACCGACGGCGCGCGCGCCACTGCCGAGCTGGCTGGCCAGTTCGCCGTAGGTCCGGACCTGGCCCTGCGGAATTTGCTGCAGTGCCGCCCAGACGCGTTGCTGGAAGGCGGTGCCTGAGCATGACACGGGGATATCGAGGGCTGTGTCGGGATTATTGAACCAGGCCTGTAACACCCTGACCACCTGCCGCGCAAACGGCGAGTTGGCGGGGCGCAAGCGGGTTCGGCCGGAGACGTAATCAATGGCCGTGACCTGCCGGCCATGCAGGCGAATACCCAGACGGCCAGGCGGAGTATCCATGATGATATCGTAAGTGGCGATTTTCATTGGTCAGCCCTAACCCGCATTTCTCACGGGGTGGCGAGATGATCGCGCAGGGATTTGGATGGATGAAATACATCCCTGTATTTCACCCCTTCGGGGCCGCTACGCGGTCCAAATCCGTTCCCGACGGATTTGTCACAAGGCATTTTCTGAAGAAGTGGAATAACCATGTGTATTTCCGACTGAAGAAAATGCCTTGTGGATTCAAAGAACAAGCGAGGGCTCGTCAATCCCGTGAGAAATGCGGGTTTAACGCAGACGGGTACCCGAAGGTACCCATTAGTGTAGCTGCAAATACTCAAACCTGTCTCAAGAGAGTTTTTCCTTGATGCGGGCAGACTTGCCGGAACGTTCACGCAGGTAGTAGAGCTTGGCGCGGCGCACATCACCGCGGCGCTTGACCTTGATTCCGGCGATCGCAGGGCTGTGTGTCTGGAATACACGCTCGACACCTTCACCATGCGAAATCTTGCGGACTGTAAACGCAGAGTTCAGGCCACGGTTGCGTTTCGCAATCACCACACCTTCAAAGGCCTGCAAACGCTCGCGGTTACCTTCCTTGACCTTGACCTGCACCACAACAGTATCGCCAGGCGCAAAATCCGGCACATCCTTTTTCAGCTGCTCGTTTTCAATTTCTTCAATGATGTTCATGACCCTTACCTCTGCTCCTGGTTGCAGGTATACCCGCTGTTACTGTTTATGTTCGTCAATAAATTCGTTCAGCAATGCCCGTCGTTCGTCGTCCAGTTCGGCATCTGCCAGCAGATCGGGACGCCGTTGCCACGTCCGCCCGAGTGCCTGCTTCAGCCGCCATCGCCGGATCCCGGCGTGATTGCCACTCAGCAACGGCTCCGGCACCCGCAACCCGTCAATCTCTTCCGGACGGGTATAATGCGGGTAATCCAGCACACCGTCCATGAACGAGTCTTCCTGTGCGGAATCCGCATCACCAAGCGCACCTGGCAGCATCCGCGTCACACTGTCCATTACTACCAGGGCCGGCAACTCACCGCCGCTTAACACATAGTCCCCGATAGACAGTTCTTCATCCACTTCCGTATCGATGATCCGTTCATCAATACCTTCATAACGGCCAGCCAGCAGGATAAGCCGTGGCAGGCAGGCCAGCTCACGGACTCTCGACTGGGTCAGTCGCTGGCCCTGGGGAGACAGGTAAATCACCGGGGCCGCTGCGCCATCCGCGCGTACTGCACGCAGTGTTTCGCGTAGCGGTTCAACCGTCATCACCATCCCGGGGCCACCACCGTATGGCCGGTCATCAACAGAACCGTGTTTGTTACTGGTGTAGTCACGCGGGTTCCACGTCACCAGTTCAACCAGGCCCTGGTCGACCGCGCGGCCCTGAATCCCGTGCATCGCCTGTGCCCGGATCATCTCGGGGAACAGGGTAATAACGTCAATACGCACTAAAATTCCGGATCCCAGTCTACCCGAATCCTGCGGGCTGCCAGATCAACCGATTCGATCACCTGGCCTTGGATAAACGGGATCAGTCGCTCCCGATCACCCTTGACCACCAGCACATCATTGGCACCGGTCTCGATCAGGTAATCAACCGTGCCCAGTTCCCTGCCATCAAGTGTCTCTACATGCAGACCGACAAGGTCATGCCAGTAATATTCATTCTCGCCGGTATCCGGTAATTGCTCATGCAGGATGCCGATCCCGGTGCCTTTCAGCGCGGCCGCCGCATCGCGGTCCTGACAGTCTGGCAGTCTCGCGATCAACCCCTTGCCGTGCCGGCGCGCCTCGATACCCTCGACCACCTGCCATTGCCGGCCACGTTCGAGATACCAGGGACGATAGTCAAGCAGGTTTTCCGGAGGTGCGGTAAATGACATCACGTGCACCCAGCCCTTGACACCATACGGGCCGGCTACCCGGCCTACGATTATCGGCGTAGCGTCTGCCGATGCATCGGTTGTTTCGTACTTGCCCGCCATTGCCGGTTCAGCGCCGGTAGGCACACAGCGGTTACTGCCGGTATTCCTTCAGCAGTTTTGTCACACGATCAGAGATCTGGGCACCCTTGGAACTCCAGTAATCGGCGCGTTCCGTATCAATCCGCAGGCGTTCCTCCTGACCCTTCGCAATTGGATTGAAAAAACCAATGCGTTCGATATACCGCCCGTCTCGCTTGTTACGGCTGTCGGTTACCACAATGTGGTAAAACGGGCGCTTCTTGGCACCACCGCGTGACATCCTGATCGTCACCATGAATCTGTTTCCTCTCTGAAAAATTCCGCGCGACACATTGACGTGTCGCGACCGTTAAAAACCGCATAATTTTACGCGATTAACAGAAAATGTGAAGAGCCAACAGGCAATTAGCGTGAAATACCGGGGGTCATATGATCACAGGACTCGTCCCGGCAACCGGACAAGAATAGTGTCGAAATACATTACAGATACCTACAGCCTCTGGCAATACAACAAAAGATATATGTAACATATTGTATCTAATAATTATTTTACTTTTTGCCAGAACGACATATCGTGCAGCATTTGTCGGTCTTTCTTACGATGGGCCAATCGTTACACCCTTGCGCGTCAAAGATGTGACGGTAAGTTGTTTTAATTACAGTGATTTTTCAACTTGGCATGGCGCTTGCTGTATTCAGGGCACAGAGATAAAAAACAGCATCAACGCGGGGGAGTAAGCGGAGTAAAAAAACTAAACACGAATTCATTGCAAATAATAAGAACAACTTTCGCGCACGGCAAGTTAAGTTAAAAACAGATTGGCACAATAACCATAATAAGTACGAAAATTCTCGCCGATTCAGCGCAATTGTTAACGGTGGCCCAGGCCACCGTTTTTTATTGCCTGTTAAAAATATCCCGATCGATCCCGGCCCGCCCCTACGCGGCGAGGACGCCGCTCCCACAAATTCCTGTCGCCTTCCTGTGGGAGCGCCGTCCCCGGCGCGAATCACGGCGAGGCGCCGCTCCTACAATAAAATTTTTTGCCATGGTCAGGTTAACTATTCATTAGAACGGCATCCCCCCAGGCATACCCCCCGGCGGCAGCTTGCCCTTCATACCGCGCAGCATCTTGCCCATGCCGCCCCTGGACATCTTCTTCATCATCTTGCGCATCTGCAGGTACTGTTTCATCAGCTTGTTGACGTCCTGAACCTGGGTACCGGAACCGGTGGCGATGCGGCGGCGGCGCGAACCCTTGATGACATCCGGAAAGCGGCGTTCCTGCTCGGTCATGGAATTGATAATGGCAACCATGCGCTTGATCTGGCCATCATCGGCCATTGCCACGGCTTCCTTCGGTAGTTGCCCCATGCCCGGCAGCTTGTCCATCAACGAACCCAGCCCGCCCATGTTGAGCATCTGTTCGAGCTGGTCACGGAAATCGCCCATATCAAAGCGCTTGCCCTTTGAAAGCTTGCCGGCAAGCTTCGCCACCTTGTCCTGGTCGACCTTCTGCTGCGCCTCCTCCACCAGACTGAGCACATCGCCCATGCCAAGAATGCGCGACGCAACACGATCGGGGTGAAACGGCTCCAGCGCCGCGGTTTTCTCGCCCACGCCAATGAACTTGATCGGTTTACCGGTGATTGCACGGATCGACAAGGCGGCGCCACCACGGGCATCACCATCGGTCTTGGTCAGGATCACACCGGTCAGCGGCAAGGCATCATTGAATGTCCGCGCCGTATTGGCCGCGTCCTGACCAGTCATACTGTCGACCACGAACAGGGTCTCGACGGGATCGAGCACCGCATGCAGTTCGCGGATCTCGGTCATCATCTCCTCGTCGATATGCAAACGACCGGCGGTATCAATAATGACCACATCGAGATGATGATTGCGTGCATGCTTGACAGCGGCCGCAGCGATTTCAGCCGGCTGCTGACCGGTGTGACTCGGAAAGAATTCCGCCTTGACCTCGCCGGCAAGTGTCTTGAGCTGGTCGATGGCGGCTGGCCGGTAGATATCGCAACTGGCCAGCAGCACGGACTTTTTATTGTGCTCCTGCAACAGGCGCGCCAGTTTCGCACTGCTGGTGGTCTTGCCCGAACCCTGCAGGCCGGCCATCAGCACCACGGCCGGTGGCCGGGTGGCAAGATTCAACGCATCGTTGGCCTCGCCCATGATCCGCACCAGCTCATCATTGACTACCTTGACCAGCGTCTGGCCCGGCGACAGGCTCTTCACTACCTCCTGGCCGCTGGCACGCTCACGCACCCGGTCAATGAAATCCTTGACTACCGGCAGCGCCACGTCCGCCTCCAGCAGTGCCATGCGTACTTCGCGCAACGTGTCCTTGATATTGTCTTCGGTCAGCCGCCCCTGCCCGCGCAGGTTACGGATGGTCGTGGAAAGGCGGTCTGTGAGATTGTCAAACATAAGCGACGGCTGTGCCTGTAGAGAAATCAGGCTCTGATTATAACGGCAAAGCCGTAACTGGAAAGATCAGGGCACCGCCATGTGCTTCAATGCCATGCCGGGTTATGCGATGATGCATGGATTACAGAGCACACGACCCGTAAATGACTGCCTCAATTACCGGATTACTGGCGATAACACTCTACCTGCTGGCGAGTGGCTTGCTGGTCACACGCCTGGTGCATGGCCCGGCCAACGGGAACGGCCGTCGTAAACAGGTGTTGCTACTCGGTATCGCCGCCATCCTCATACACGGCTCCCTGCTGTACCCGTCCATACTGACAGGCAACGGACTCAACCTCGGTTTCTTCAACGCCGCCTCGCTGATCGCCCTGATGACCGCGACATTGCTGCTGGTTACCGCCTTCCGCGAACCGGTCGAAAACCTCGGCATCCCGGTATTCACGGTGGCTGCTATCAGCATCCTGCTGTTGCTGATATACCCCGTTGAATCCGCTGGTGCCGGCACCAGCACTTCCTGGCAACTCGATACACACATACTGATATCACTATTGGCCTACAGCATCCTTGGCCTGGCGGCATTGCAGGCGCTGCTGCTTGCCATCCAGGAGTACCACCTGCACAACCGTCAGCCGGGCGGCTTTATCCGTTCACTGCCACCATTGCAGACCATGGAAGCGCTGATGTTCCAGATGATCGGCATTGGCTTCGCCCTGCTGACACTGGCACTGCTGACCGGCATACTTTTCCTGGAAGACATCTTCGCCCAGCACCTGGTTCACAAGACGGCCCTGTCCATCGGCGCCTGGGTGGTGTTCGCCACCCTGCTGTGGGGGCGCTGGCGTTTTGGCTGGCGCGGCCGGGTCGCCATTCGCTGGACCATCGGCGGCTTCATCTTCCTGATGCTGGCCTATTTCGGCAGCAAGCTGGTGCTGGAACTGATCCTGTCCCGTTAGGACTCTTTCTGACTGACAACGGATACAGAACCAACACGCTGAGTACCAGTTTTTTATTAAATAGTGTCCGTCCATAAAGACCGGTTATTTTCTCGCAAAGACGCAAAGCACGCCAAGACAGGATTTTAAAATGCCATTAAAACAATCTTTTAACACTTTGCGTGCTCTGCGTCTTGGCGAGAGTTTATTGTTTGTGGATGGACACTTAATGGCCACGAAATCCACGAAAGGACACGGAAAAATGTCTTTAAGGCTTTTTTTCCTTCCGTGTTTTTCCGTGGATTCCGTGGCAATAATATCGGTCTTGTTCAGGTTGAAAAAGTACCAGTCCTGTTCACCGCACTGACAGGGCCCGCAAATTTACGTAAGATAGACGCTGGTAACCAACACGAGGCTGTCCCTTTTTGGACGACGTCCCCCTGAGCGTCCTGTTTCTGGCGCTCTTCATCCTGTTGTTGCTGTCCGCCTTTTTCTCCGGCTCCGAGACCGGGTTGATGACACTCAACCGCTACCGGTTGAAACATCTTGCCGAAGACCGAGAGCATGCCGGTGCACGCCGTGTACAACAACTGCTGAACCGGCCCGATCGATTGATCGGCCTGATTCTGCTTGGCAACAACTTTGTCAATGTACTGGCATCGATGCTGACAACACTGATTGCGCTACGCCTGGCCGGTGAAGCCGGCATCGCCATTGCTGCCGGTCTGCTCACCCTCGTTATCCTGATTTTTTCCGAAGTCACACCCAAGACCCTGGCGGCACTGCACCCGGAACGCATCGCCTTTCCGGCCGCCGTTATCTACATCCCGTTGCTGAAGCTGCTCTACCCGCTGGTCTGGCTGGTCAATGTCATTGCCAACACACTGCTCAGGTGGTTAGGTGTCACGCCAGAGGAAGGTGCCTCGGATGCCCTGTCGCAGGAAGAACTGCGTACGGTGGTCATGGAAGCCGGCGCCATGATCCCGGAACGTCACCAGAAAATGCTGCTCAACCTGATGGATCTGGAAAAGGTCACGGTCGAGGACATCATGGTGCCGCGCAACGAGATCACCGGCATTGATATCGAAGACAACTGGAACACGATTATAAAAGTGTTATACGACAGCCAGTACATCCGGTTGCCATTGTACCGCGAGAGCATTGATGATGTCATTGGCGTCGTCCATATGCGTGATGTCCTGCCGCAACTGAACCGGAACGAACTCGATCATGCCGCCCTGGAAAAGATCGCCCGGCCCCCCTATTTCATCCCCGAGAACACCTCGCTGAACCGCCAGTTACTCAACTTCCAGCGGGAGAAACGCCGCATCGGCTTCGTGGTCGACGAATACGGCGACATCCAGGGCCTGACAACCGTGGTAGATATCCTCGAGGAAATTGTCGGCGAATTCACCAGTGACCCGGCAGAGGATTTCGAGGACATCGTGCCGCAGGTGGACGGCAGCTGGCTGGTGGATGCTTCAATCAATATCCGCACCCTGAACCAGACACTTGGGATGCAGCTATCGACCGACGGCCCGAAGACACTCAATGGTCTGATTACGGAATACCTGGAAATGATCCCGGAGACCGGCATCAGTGTACTGCTCGACCAGCACCCGGTGGATATCGTACAGGTCAGGGACAACATCATCCGCACTGTCCGTATCCACCCGGTATTAAGCCGCGCCGGGGAACCCGGGACATGAAACTGCTCTTCAACCTCGAGGTCATTGCCGGCAACCAAATCAAGGCACGCCCGAGTGATTACCTGCAATCACTGCCGCGTGACCGGCAGCTCGAGGAAGTCACCGAGTTCTTGAACTGGGCAGAAAACGAGGCCAGCAGCAACGAGGATCTGCAGGCACGCGCCGAGGCCGAGATCGGCATTGCCACGGCAAAAGAATTCCTGGAGAAACTGAAAAATACCGGCCCGACGATATATACCGGTAAGGACAAATAATCATGCACTGAACACCTGTGGCAACGCAGCATAATCCGGGCTACACAACATTCAAGCAACAATGAGGTAATAAATATGACTGACAAGACCGACGCAGAATGGCGCGAACTATTGACACCGGAACAATACGACGTTACCCGTAACAAGGGAACCGAACGCCCGTTCAGCGGTGAATACTACGACTGCAAGGACGACGGCACCTACTCCTGTATCTGTTGCGGCGCCCCGCTGTTCGACTCCGCCGACAAGTTCGACTCCGGCACCGGCTGGCCAAGCTTCACCCGCCCGATGGTCGAAGAAAACATCAATGCCGAAACCGACGGCAGTCACAACATGGTCCGTACCGAAGTCATGTGTCATACCTGCGGTGCCCACCTCGGCCATGTCTTTCCCGATGGCCCGGCACCGTCCGGACAGCGCTACTGCATCAACTCGGCAGCGTTAAAACTTGAAAAGAAAAAATAATCATCACCCTACAGCAGATTATCCGTCAATTATTCACTAAAAACATTGCCATGACAGGGTTTCACCCTATAATCGCAACTTTCACCATAGTTTTTACACACTGATGGCAAAATTGACGCTGTCGCATAAAGGCCAGTTACAAAATACCTTTTTCCTTACCGGTACGGACTGGCTGATCGGCAGTAATCCCGCCTGTCCAATCCGGATCGATGCACCATCCATCCTGCCCAACCATGCGCGCATCAATCGCACTGCCGGCAGGTATCACATCGCCGCACTATCCGAGTCCGGTGAGCTCTGTGTGAATCACGGCGATGTGCACGAACACACCCTGCGCGACGGTGACATTATTCACCTCGGTGGTTACACGCTGGTGTTCTCGACCGATGCGCTGGGCACTGCCGATCCCGGCATGGGCCGGCCGGTACGCGCCTGGCTGCAGGTCCTGAACGGTACCCGTCAGGGCCGGGCAATCGAGCTGGAGAACCCGGTCACCCGCTTTGGCAGCGCCGGTGACCTGACTGTCATGATCAGTCGCCGCGATGACGGTTATTACCTCTCCCATCTCGAGGGCGATGAATTTCCGCTGGTCAACCAGACGGTGATCACTGACACCACCTGGCCACTGAACCAGGGCGACATCATCCATATGGGCAAGCTCAAGTTCGGCTTCTTTGCCGAATACGAGGCAGACGAGGAAACGGGCGCGCCAGAAACGGCGGGCACGCAGCGGCACTTCACCCGGGTATCACTGCATAACCCGACGATTATCGCCACGATGGATACGCAGTGGGACACCCACCTGATCGATCTGTCCCTGAGTGGCGCCCTGCTGGAACACCCGTCCGGCTGGATGGGCAATACCGGTGATCATTACACCCTCAAGCTGCTGCTGGCCGACCAGTCCTACCTTGAGGTCGAGGCACAGGTCCGGCAAATCGATGCCGACCGGCTTGGCATGGCCTTTATCGATCTGGATAAAGCGGACCGGGATGAAATCCGCTGGCTGGTTGAGCTGAACCTGGGTGATGCCGCCCTGCTGAAACGCGAGCTGTCGGAATTTATCTGACCAGGGTAGCACTGGTTTATTATTGAACCTTAACCCAATCATTGCAAAAATTCTTACTGCAGGAGCGGCGTCTCGCCGCGATTCGCGCCGGGGACGGCGCTCCTGCAAAACACTCTTTTTTCCGTCGGGTTAGATGCACGTTGCACCAAGCCTGACTACATCACACGACTTGCCGTGCATCGTAACCCGACGGCTTTTCCTTCGCGATACTGTTTTGTCGGGTTAGGTCGTGCCGTGGTGAATGGTTACCTCTCCTGCAGGTCCATCGCGGTCTCCAGCACCTGCGACAATCGCTCGACTGCGGTTACTTCAAGCCCTTCAATGGCCCGCTTTGGTTTGTTCGCCGCCGGGATGATGGCACGGTGGAAGCCATGCTTGGCTGCCTCGTTGAGGCGTTCCTGGCCGTTGGGTACCGGCCGCAATTCACCCGACAGCCCCACTTCACCGAACACGATCAGATCACCCGGCAGGGGCTGGTTGCGAAAGCTGGAAATGACGGCCAGCAACACGGCGAGGTCAACCGCCGTCTCCGTGACCCGCACCCCGCCGACGACATTGACGAAAACATCCTGATCGCCCATGAGCAGACCACCGTGGCGATGCAACACGGCCAGTAACATGGACAGGCGGTTTTGCTCCAGTCCCAGCGTGACCCGTCGCGGGTTGCCCAGCTGGCTGGGATCGACCAGCGCCTGCACCTCGACCAATAACGGCCGGGTTCCCTCCCAGGTCACCATGACGATGCTGCCCGGCACCGTGGTTTCATGGCGTGACAGGAAGATCGCCGACGGGTTGCGCACCTCCTTCAGGCCCTGCTCCGTCATGGCAAACACGCCGAGCTCGTTAACGGCACCGTAGCGGTTTTTAACGGCTCGCAGGATACGGTAACGGTCACCGGCATCACCCTCGAAATACAGCACCGTATCCACCATGTGTTCGAGTACCCGCGGCCCGGCCAGCATGCCCTCCTTGGTCACATGCCCGACCAGAAAAATGGCGGTACCGGTCTGTTTGGCAAAGCGCACCAGCTGTGCCGCACTTTCCCGGACCTGGGCGACCGAGCCCGGTGCCGATTGCAGGTTGCCGGTATACAGTGTCTGGATGGAATCCAGCACCATGACCTGGGGTTTTTCGATAGCAGCCGTTTCAATAATGCGTTCGACACAGGTTTCGGTAAATAACCTGACATTTTCACCATTGACACCCAGCCGGTCCGCGCGCAACGAAATCTGCTCGGGTGATTCCTCGCCGGTAACATACAGTGCCGACAGTGACGTCGACACGGTTGCCAGTACCTGCAGCAACAGGGTGGATTTGCCTATCCCCGGATCGCCTCCGATCAGTACGACCGAACCGGTAACCAGGCCACCGCCGAGGACGCGGTCGAGCTCGGTAAAACCGACCGTGGTACGCCGGGTGCTATCCGGCTCGACGGCAGACAGGCGGGTAACGGTTGCCCTTGCACCACCGGCATAGCCGGAATGACGGCCGGCCGGCGCCGGTGCAACCGCCATGACTTCCAGCAGCGTGTTCCAGGCGCCACAGTCGGTACACTGCCCGGCCCATTGCGGCGCCTGGGCGCCGCAGACACTGCAGGAATAGACGTTTTTTGCTTTTGCCATTGGATGGTGTCAGCTGCAAGTGCCATTCAGAAGTTCGGATCGACGCAAGCATAACAAAATCAAACCCGGGTGTGACGCCAACCTGTAGCCCGAAGAGTTGACCCAGTCATTGCAAAAATCTTGCTGTGGGAGCGCCGTCCCCGGCGTGAATCGCGGCGAAACGCCGCTCCCACAGGACTGTGACAGTGCTGCATCCGGGCTACAAAGGATTATTCGCGCCTGCGGGTAGTGTTGAAAGTCAAAAAACTCCCGGAAGCCTGGGCCTCCGTGAGTTCATGATTGACTCAGGTTTTATACCGGACCAATCAGTTGTGCATGAATATTCTGTGAATGGACCCTGCCCAGCACATCCTGGGACGACATCTGGTCCCTGTTGTATTGCACCAGCATCAGATGGTAACGCAGCGGGCAGAACTCGGCGGTCTTGATGCCATTCGTATCTTCCAGCGCAGTTACCAGTTCCTGGCGACGTTCTTCTCCAAGCGTTTCCTCGACATGTACGACAATTTCAATATTATGATCGGTTTCCGGTTGAATACCCTGCAATGTTTCTCCCATGGTGCACCTCCTGTCACATGCAGTTTCCGTTTCAAGATCTTGTTACGGTTGTACTGCTCCTTTATATCCGGAAAATCGACTGTCTACGCAACTAACAAGACCCGCACAAGCTGCCCGGTTTCCCTCCGGATGAGCTGTCCGCTACATCTCCCTGCTATCAGTAGTCAGTGATTCCTCCCGGATATTTATTAGCTGTCATCGTATTTGTTACCCGGTCTTGCCAGACCGTTATTGCAGCAAATCCCGCGGGTAAACACCGGCAGCCCCGATCTTGACAGGACAGGGCGGTAGGCGGAAATCAAGCTGGAAACAACGGGGAAGAAAAAAGCCATACAGGCGTACAGGGAAGAATGAGGACTCCTTGATAATCTGTGGTATTCCATGAAACCCCTCATATTCGCCATATTTTTGTCGCTGCCCGTGTGCCGTTGCACGTAGACTTGGTATAAAAATAGTCGGGATTTTCAGGCTGTCAAGAACAACGGACGATCCGGGTCAGTCGATGTACTGGCGTTGCACCCGTTGACTGACACCACATAACAACTCGTAGGCAATCGTGTTTGCCGCTGCCGCAATCTCATCTACCGGCAAGCCGTCACCCCACAGGGTCACGCTATCACCGACAGCGGCCATCGGCACGGCACGCAGATCAATACAGATCATGTCCATCGATACACGCCCGGCCAGCGCCGCCGGTTGACCGGCAACCCGCACCGGTGTGCCCGACGGCAACTGCCGTGAATAACCGTCACCGTAGCCAATCGCCGCAACACCGATCTTCATGCTCTCCGGACACACCCAGTCGCCGCCATAACCGATGGCATCACCCTGCCGGTGTTCATTCACCGCGATCAGGCGGGTCTCAAGCGTCATTACCGGTTGCAAATCAAGCTGCTGTGCAGTCTTGCCTGCCAGTGGCGAACCGCCGTACAGCATAATGCCGGGCCGCACCCAGTCCAGACAGGCATCCGGCCAGGCAAGTATCGCAGCGGAATTCGCCAGTGTGGTCTCACCCGGCAGGCTGCTGGTGGCATCACGGAAGCTGTGCAACTGAGCATCCGTATACGGGTTATCGGTGTCATCGGCACAGGCCAAATGCGACATCAGATATACCGATCCGACCTGTGCAAGACCCTGCAACTGCTCCAGCACACCTGCCGCAGTGGCTGCCGGGAATCCCAGCCGGTGCATGCCGGTATCCAGTTTCAGCCAGACATCGACGGGGTGTGACAGGCGTGCCTGTGCCAGCATCTGCAACTGGCTTTGATGGTGGACCACCATATCCACGCGGTACCCGCCGATCAGGATGAGTTCATCAGCCGCAAAGGCGCCTTCCAGCAGGACAATACGCCGGTCAAAACCGGCCTCGCGCAGGGTAATGGCCTCCTCGATACTGGCAACACCGAAGGCATCCGCCGCCGACAGCGACTGTGCTACCGGCAGCAGGCCATGCCCGTAGGCATCGGCCTTGATAATCGCCATGACCTTGCTGTCAGGCGCAGCCTGTTTTACGCGCTTGAAGTTATGCTGGAGGGCCGACAGGTGAATACATGCCCGCGCCGGGCGCGTCATGCAAAATCACCGGAGGAATAACCGTCGTTGGCGTAGTTCTCAAAGCGGGTAAACTGGCCACGGAAGGTCAGGAAACGGGTACCGATAGGACCGTTACGCTGCTTGCCGATAATAATCTCGGCAATACCTTTCTGTGGACTGTCCTCGTTATAGACCTCGTCCCGGTAGATAAAGACAATGACGTCGGCATCCTGTTCGATAGCGCCGGATTCACGCAGGTCTGACATAACCGGGCGTTTGTCCTGACGTTGTTCGAGACCGCGATTCAGCTGTGACAGTGCCACCACCGGCACTTCCAGTTCCTTCGCCAGCGCCTTGAGATTACGCGAAATCTCGGATATCTCGTTGGTGCGGTTCTCTTTAGTGCCGGGCACCTGCATCAACTGCAGGTAATCGATCACAATCAGGCCCAGGTCATGTTCGCGTTTCAGACGACGTGCGCGGGCGCGCAGTTCCGTCGGCGACAGTGCCGGCGTGTCGTCGATATACAGCGGCGCCGTATCCAGCAGGCTCACGGCCGATGTCAGGCGTGGCCAGTCATCATCCTCGAGTTTGCCGGTGCGAATCTTGTGCTGGTCGATATGCCCGAGTGAAGACATCATGCGCAATGCCAGTTGCTCGCCCGGCATCTCCATGCTGAAGATCGCTACCGGCAACTGGTGCTTGATGGCCGCATTCTCGGCGAAATTCATGGCCAGCGTCGTCTTGCCCATGGAAGGCCGTCCGGCGACGATGATGAGATCGGAAGGTTGCAGGCCGGCGGTCATTTCATCCAGGTCAGTGAACCCCGTCGGCACGCCGGTAATCGGTTCATCCTGCTGGAACAACCGGTCAATGCGGTCAACCGCGGCGCTCAACAGGCTGCGAATATTACGAAACCCGCGCTGGCCCCGCTTGCCGCGTTCGGCGATCCGGAATACCCGCTGCTCGGCGTGTTCGAGCAACTCGGTGGAGCTGCGACCCTCGGTAATATAGGCACTGCCGGCAATCTCGTTGCCGATGGTAATCAGCTCGCGCAGAACGGCATGTTCGCGGACAATGTCTGCATAGGCCTGGATATTGGCGGCACTTGGTGTGTTTTGCACCAGCGCGCCGAGTGTTGCAAGGCCACCGGTCTGTTCCAGCAGCTGGTTCTTTTCCAGCCATTCGGACAGTGTGACGGCATCAAACGGGCTGCTGGATTCAGCCAGTTGCGCAATGGCACGGAAGATGAGTCGGTGATCGCGACGGTAGAAGTCTTCCTCGACAACATGGCCGGCAACCTTGTCCCAGGCGTTGTTGTCGAGCATGAGGCCGCCCAGTACGGCCTGTTCCGCCTGACGCGAGTGCGGCGGCACCTTCAGCGCATCGCCGTCTGCCGGTATTACATCCGCGGAACGAAGAGTTTCAGCCATGGAATCCTGTTATAACAAAAAGCCGTTACTGTCATTTATTAATCGAGCGACAGCATAAATAGCACAAACAACCGGTAATGGTAATCTTGTTTATTTTATTTGTTTATGCGTTCGCATAATCCCCCCATGACTACACGATAACCACCAATAACAGGCTGTTTCGGTTACTGCCTGTGAGCAGTTTTATTTTTCTGCTTCAATTACCAGTTTTACAGTGACATTAACATCGGTGTGCAGGTGCAACTCAACGTCATATTCTCCGACCTGGCGAAACGCACCCAAAGGCAGGCGCACTTCATTACGTTCAACTTCAATACCGGCATCGTTGATGGCACTGGCAATATCACTGGTGCCAACCGAACCGAACAGCTTGCCCTCTTCACCGACCCTGGCCGCAATGGTCACGACCAGACCAGTCAGCTTGTCGCGACGCGTTTCTGCTCTCACCAGTGCATCCGCCGAGGCCATTTCGAGTTCGGCACGACGCGCCTCGAACTCGGCGATATTCTCGGCAGTGGCCGGTGCTGCCTTGCCCTGGGGGATCAGGAAATTGCGGCCATAGCCGGGTTTAACACTAACGCGGTCGCCAAGGGCGCCGAGATTCTCGATCTTTTCAAGCAGGATAACATCCATCGTTACAACCTCTGGTTAATCTCATGTTTCGTTGTCTGTATTGCTACCGGCCCCGCCAAGGCGCCGGCGAAAATCAATCCACGTGTCCAGCAGACCACCGCCTGCCAGTAACAGTGTCGCCTGCGGCATAATGGCCAGCAGGACATACACTACAATCAACAGACCCTTGCCACGCCCCCTGGCTGCCACCAGACCATGCAAGACTGCCAGCCCGACAAACAGGTACGGTACCAGCAGCACCATGGCAGCCTGTGACGCCATGTCACTGAAGGGCTCTCCGGTAACGCGAGTGCTGAGCATGACTGCCAGTGTCAGCACGCCAACGCCCTGCCCCAGCCTGATGCCGATAAATTCCTTTCGCAAGCCACCCGGATTCACCAGCAGCGCCTGCCACCAACGCGCCAGGAGTATGCTGCAAATGGCACCGAGTACCAGTGACGCCAGCACTACACCCGTCATCAGGCGCGACAAAGGCTGCAGTAATTCATCGGCCGGCACTTCAGCCGTTAACACACCGGCCTGTTCGAGCACATCAGCCAGTGTCTGCAGGCGCTCAAGCCACCAGCTCGCCGGGTCTCCGTACACGGCAAACACGGTCAACAGGGCCAATACGCCCAGTGCCGCACCCGCCTGCAGGGTTGCAGCCAGACTCACCGTGTTACGCAACACGATGCTCAACAGCCAGCACGGTAACCACAACAGCAACACCGTTATCGCCATGGCCGCAGCCGGCATACCGGCAAACTGGTAAAACAGTGTAGTGATGGCAGTCGCTGCGGCCAGCACTACAAACCCCTGTGCCGGACTGATGTACAGGGTCACAAGACCGACCACTGCGGCGCCGAGATAATGCGTCATCGAACTTAACGGTGGCAGCATGAATGCCACGATCCCGCTCAGCGCAGCCACCAGGATCGCCTGGCCGCGGCCGCGAACGATAAAACCTGCCAGTGCCTTCACGCAGCTAATCCCGGCAGCAACATAACCCTGCGGTTATGCCAGTCGTGCCTGTCAGTGTGAATCGCAGTACGGCAGCAATGCCAGGTAGCGCGCACGCTTGATGGCCGTGGACAGCTGGCGCTGGTAGCGTGCCTTGGTACCGGTGATGCGACTGGGAACGATCTTGCCGGTTTCAGTGACGTACTGTTTCAGCAAGTTGATGTCCTTGTAATCGATCTCTTCGATGCCCTCGGCAGTGAAGCGACAAAACTTGCGACGACGAAAATAACGAGCCATGGTCTTTACCTTGTCAGAAAATACTTGCTGGGTTATTCGGGCTTGGCCGGTGTCTCTTCAGCATCCCCGGCACCGGCTGCAGATTCGGCATCCACCCCGGCAGCGGGCGCACTGGCTTCACCGGCTTCAGATTCGGCACCAGCCTCGGCAGCGGGCACACTGGCTTCACCGGCTTCGGATTCGGCACCGGCTTCAGGTTCAGCAGCGACTTCTGCAGCAGGCGCGCTGTCTTCACCGGTGTCAGCAGCGGTGGCGCCCTCGTCACTCCGCTCTTTCTTTTCTTCCGGTTTCTTCACCAACTGCGACGCATCGGTAACGGCTTCCTTGCGACTGATGATCATGTTTCTGAGTACGGCATCGTTGAAGCGGAAGGCGCTGGATAATTCCTCGAGCGTATCGGTATTACACTCGATGTTCATCAGTACGTAGTGTGCCTTGTGCAACTTCTGGATCGGGTAGGCAAGCTGGCGCCGCCCCCAGTCTTCAAGACGATGAATCGCACCACCGCCGGACTCAATGCTGGTGCGGTAACGCTCAATCATGGCAGGTACTTGTTCACTCTGGTCAGGATGGACCAGAAACACAACTTCGTAATGTTTCATACAGACCCCTTGTGGATTGGTAGCCCTCTGGCCTGGCAGAGAGCAAGGAGTTATAAATCAAATTGTTAGAGGCCGCGCATTGTACGTGAGAGAAGCGGTGGATGTAAATACCCCTTGTGGCCCCGAAACCCGGCTCGCGCAAAGACACCAGGGCATAAAGCAACCGTAGCCCGGATGCAGGCGCGCAGCGCCGGAATCCAGGCTACCTGTCATGTGGCCTGCCGCCGCTGCCGTACTGCCTCGTACAGCAACACCCCGGCCGCCACCGAGACATTCAGGCTCTCGACCTGCCCGGCCATCGGAATCGCCAGCTGGTAGTCACATAAATCCCGGGTCAGGCGCCGCAGGCCCTTGCCCTCGCCGCCCAGCACCAGTGCAATCGGCCCCTGCAGGCTCATGTCATAGATTGCTGTATCGGCGGCATCACTGGCGGCATACAACCAGATTCCGGCAGCCTTGAGACTGCGCAGGCAACGCGCCAGATTCGTTACCGAGAACAACGGTACGGTTTCGGCTGCCCCGCTGGCGACCTTGCGCACCGTCGGCGTGATATGGGCCGCCCGGTCACGCGGCACGATCACCGCATGCACACCGGCAGCATCGGCGGTACGCAGACAGGCACCGAGGTTGTGCGGGTCCTGCACACCATCGAGCACCAGCAGGAATGGCGTCGCATCAAGATTATCGAGAAACGGCTGCAGTTCCGCCTCGCGCAGCCCCTCGCCGGAAAGTGAAACCCGTGCAATAACGCCCTGGTGCCGCATCCCCGGTTGCATGTCATCAAGTTCCGCACGCGGCATGCTATGCACCGGAATACCGGCAGCCGATGCCAGCTCGATAATGCGCTGGCAACGGCTGTCCCTGCGACTGTCCGCGACATTGATTTCATGCACACTGCCCGGCCGCACCGACAGCAACGTGGTTACGGCATGCAGTCCGCAGACACAGGTCTTTCCGGTCATGGCGTACAGACCCTCATTGCTTCAACGCTGTTTCTTTCTGCGTCGCCGGCTGTTCACCGAGCCCTTCTCGACGAGTTCGAGATCAATCTTGCGGTCATCCAGGTTGACCTGTACCACGTTGACAACCACCGTGTCGCCGAGGCGGTAGATCCGGTTGGTGCGCTCTCCCATAAGCCAGTGACGGGTCGGATCATAATGGTAATAGTCATTACCCAGGGCCGTAACATGCACCAGTCCCTCGATATAGACGTCCCTGAGTTCAACAAAGATGCCGAACGAGGTCACGCTGCTGATTATGCCGCGGAAGGTCTCGCCAATATGGTCCAGCATATATTCGCACTTGAGCCAGTCCACGGCATCGCGGGTAGCGTCATCGGCACGCCGCTCCGTCATGGAGCACTGATCACCCAGGGCCTGCATATCGGTATGCGTGTAGTCGAATGCAGCGGGCTTCCCGCCCCGCAGGACATGCCGTATTGCCCGGTGTACCAGCAAATCCGGATAACGGCGAATCGGCGAGGTGAAATGCACATACTTTTCATGCGCCAGGCCAAAATGGCCGATATTCTCCGGGTGGTACTCGGCGCGCGGCATCGACCGCAACAGCACGGTATTGATCAGGTGCTCATCCGGACGACCGGTTACGGCAGCCAGCAAACGGGCATAGTCCTTCGCCTGCGGCCGCAGGCCTCCGGATATCGACAGCCCCAGCTCACGCAGGAATTCCTGCACGTCTTCCACCTTATCGCTGTCGGGACGACCGTGCACACGGAACAGCGTCGGCAGCTTGTGGCGAATCAGGAACCGCGCAGCCGCGACATTGGCCGCGATCATGCATTCCTCGATCAGCTTGTGGGCATCATTACGCAGCAGTGGCACGATGCGCTCGATCTTGCGGTCCTCGCTGAAGACGATGCGGGTTTCCGTCGTTTCAAAATCGATGGCACCACGTGCTTCGCGCGCCTCGCGCAACAGCTTGTACAGTTCGTGCAGGGCTTCGAGATGTGGCAGCAGTGAGTGGTATTTCCTGCCGAGCTCTTTATCACCGTCAATCAGCATGGCAGCAACCTGCGTGTAGGTCAGACGCGCATGCGAGCGCATAACAGCCTCGAGAAAACGCGAGCGCGTCATCTTGCCGGCGGCATCGAACTGCATCTCGCAGACCATGCACAGGCGGTCCACCTCGGGATTCAGCGAACACAGACCATTGGACAGCACCTCCGGCAACATCGGGATGACCCGTTCCGGGAAATACACCGAGTTGCCGCGCCTCTCGGCCTCATGGTCCAGCGCGGTATCCGGCAGCACGTAATGCGAGACATCGGCAATCGCAACCAGCAGCCGCCAGCCGGAAGATGTACGCTCGCAATGGACCGCGTCATCAAAATCCCTCGCATCCTCGCCATCGATCGTAACCAGTGGTACATCACGCAAATCGGTACGGCCCTGTTTGGCATCCTCAGGCACGTCTTCCGTGCAGCCACTGACTTCCGCCTCGACGGCTGCCGGCCATTCCTGCGGCAACTCATGACTGCGGATGGCGATATCGATCTCCATGCCGGGTGCCATGTGCTCACCCAGCACCTCGATGACACGCCCAATCGGCCGGTTGCGCTTGCCCGGTTGTTCGATGATCTCGACCGTAACAATCTGGCCATGTGTGGCAGCACTCGTTTCCGCATCCGGCACGGAAATGTCATGGGCAAGGCGTTTATTGTCCGGCACCACAAAATAGATGCCGCTCTCCCGGTAGAACCGTCCGACCACCCGGTGCGTATTGCGCTGCAGCACTTCGACCACCTCACCCTCGAGGCGGCCGCGCCGGTCCTTGCCGACGATACGCGCCTGCACCCGGTCGTCATGGAATACACTGCGCATCTGCCGGGCAGACAGGTAGACATCATCACTGTCATCATCTGTCACGAGGAAACCAAAGCCGTCCGGATGGCCGATCACTCGCCCCTGCACCAGGTCAAACTGCTCAGTCAGTGCATAACAGTTACGCCGGTTACGCACCAGCTGCCCGTCGCGCACCATGGCCTGCAGACGTCTTCGCAGCGCTTCCTGGCCATCGTCATCGCGAATATTGACCAGCCTGGCGAGTTCGTCACGCTGCACCGGTGAGCCGGCCTCGGCAATAATTTCCAGTATCAGTTCACGACTGGCAATGGGTTGTTCATAACGCGTTGCCTCACGTTGCGCATGCGGGTCATGCCGGCGTCTTTTACTAATGGTTTTCTGTTTACGTTTTCGTTTCATAGGGGTTGAGAATAATCCTTTATTGATGCGTCCGGCCATGGCGGGAGCAAATTGACAAGTTTTGGAACAGCAGGTAGAGTTCGCGCTCCCGGGACGGCAATCGCCTGTCCTGCCGCATGGCCGAGGTGGTGAAATTGGTAGACACGCTAGCTTCAGGTGCTAGTGGGGGTAACCCCGTGGAGGTTCAAGTCCTCTCCTCGGCACCATCTTCTATTTCTGCTTGATAATCAGTAGTATAATATCAATTCTTGGTATATACCATGTGCTTTCGCAGCGATCGCCCTGTGTTTATCCTGCTCAGGGCCGAGCGGTGTCTGCATGAGGCCAGCATGGGTCCGGTGCATCTGCTATAGACTCGACCAGGGGAACGACGAAAACCTGATGAAAAGAATCCTGTTATCACTACTGGCTGCGTCAGGACTGCTGGCAGTCACCTCCGCATCGGCTGACGAGATTGTCAGGCTGATCTGCAGGTTCGAGCATGGCGAGATTGAGGTGAGCGTCAACTACAGCAAGGAAACCGCCAACGGCGCTGTCGCCATGATCTCGGACAAGGAAATCATCTGGACGCCGAAAGGCGGCAACAAGGGACTGGCCGTTATCAACCGTTACACCGGCGTCATGCAGATCAGCAAGGGTCGCAGCGAATTTATTGGCATGTGTAACAAGGCCAAAGCCAAATAGCAAACCTTGTCACGTTGTGTAATCAGCTATCGAACGGGTGCCGGCGAATAATCGTCTCGGCACGGTCAGGGCCGGTCGAAATGATATCGATCGGTGTTTCACACAACGCTTCCACCTTCGCCAGGTAGTCCTGTGCAGCCTGCGGCAACTCGTCGACGGATCTGGCGCCGACTGTCGATTCCTGCCAGCCCGGCATTTCAATAAACTCCGGCTCGCATTGCTCGATCAGGTCTGCACCGACCGGCGGCGTGCTAATGCTCTGCCCGCCCAGTTTGTAGGACACGCCTATCCTTATCGTCTCCAGACCATCGAGCACATCGAGCTTGGTGATGCACATGCCGGTAACACTGCTGATTTCCAGTGAGCGCCGCAGAGCGACGGTATCGAGCCAGCCGCAACGGCGCTGACGGCCGGTAGTGGCGCCGAATTCGTTGCCTTTCTCACCCAGGTGCCGGCCGTTGCCATCAAACAGCTCGGTCGGAAACGGACCGGCACCGACACGTGTGGTGTAGGCCTTGACGATACCGAGGATGTAATCGAGATCACGCGGCCCGACACCGCTGCCGCTGGCAGCACCCCCGGCAGTGGTCGTCGACGATGTCACATAGGGATAGGTGCCGTGGTCAATATCCAGCAATGCACCCTGTGCGCCCTCGAACATGATGTTGTTGCCGTTCCTGCGCAGGCGATGCAATAAACCGGGGATATCATCGACCAGTGGTGCAATCTGTTCGCCCTGGGCAAGCGCCTCGTCGAGCACCTGCTGGTAATCCACCGTTTCCGCCTTGAAATAGTGCTGCAACGCATGATTATGATATTCCATGACCTCGCGCAAGCGCTCGGTAAAGTGCGCCGGGTCGAGCAACTCGCCGAGTCGCAGACCACGGCGTGACACCTTGTCTTCATAGGCAGGACCGATACCACGACCGGTGGTACCAATGGCGTGCTTGCCGCGCGCGATCTCCCGCGCCTGGTCCAGGGCAATATGATACGGCAGGATCAGCGGGCAGGACTCGCTGATGCGCAACCGGTCACGCGCCGGGATACCACTGGCCTCCAGCATTTCCAGCTCTTCCAGCAGCGCCGTTGGCGACAGCACCACACCGTTACCAATCAGGCACTGGACCTTGTCACGCAGGATGCCGGACGGAATCAGGTGCAGAATGGTCTGCTGGCCATCGATAACCAGGGTATGGCCGGCATTGTGGCCACCCTGGAACCGTACAACCGCCGAGGCCTTGTCGGTTAGCAGATCAACCACCTTACCCTTGCCTTCGTCACCCCACTGGGTGCCGATGACGACTACGTTCTTGCCCATTGAAATGCTCTCTTGATAAAAAATAAAAAACAGGTAGGAGCGAATTTATTCGCGATTGAACCGGTATTATTCCCGGCATTATCGCGGCTAAAGCGGCATTATCGCGGCTAAAGTCGCTCCTACATAAGAATTGATTTCCTTTGCGTCTTTGCGGTGAAATAATTCCGTTATTCAAACCGGCTTGACCGTCCAGTTGCCGTTATCATTGACCAGTTTCCGGTCACAACCCATAACAGTGACATCACCCTGCTGCCCGGGCAACGCGGCGATGACACGCTCACCTTCACTGCGCAGCGTGCTGACAGCGGCAATCAGTCCCGGATCGTTATCTGCCGGCGCCATGATTGCAGCGGCGGGTATCGCAAAGTCACGCTGACTGAGATCCATCAATGTTTTCAAATCGGTACTGAAACCGGTTGCCGGGCGCGCCCGGCCAAATACCTGGCCAATGTCATCATATCTGCCGCCACGCGCAATCTCCTGGCCACGCCCCGGTACAAACACGGCAAATGACATGCCGGTCTGGTAGTTGTAGGCGCATACCTCGGCAAGATCAAAATACAACGCGGCATCACCGGCCCGTGCCTGCATGGCATCGGCAATGGCACACAGGTTATCCAGTGCTGCAATTACCTCCTCACCGGCACCGGCAAGCCGTTCACGCGCCGTCACCAGGATCTCCGGCCCGCCGTTCAGTTCCGCCAGCGCAGCCAGCCGCTGTCGCTGCACATCACTGGCCGTACTGGCCGCCAGTATTGCATCGATTTCGGTACAGGCCTTGCGCTGCAGGGCATCGAACAGCTCAGCTTCCTGTTGCCTGTCGAGGCCGGCCTCCTTTGCCAGGCCACGATAGATACCCACATGACCCATATCAATATGCACATCGGCAATCGACAGCAGCGACAGGGTCTCAAGTACGAGGCTGAGAATTTCGACATCACTTTCGATGCCGGCATGGCCGAACAGTTCGGCACCCACCTGCAGCGGACTGCGCGAGGCGGCAAAACCGTCGGAACGGGTCCGCAATACCGTGCCCAGGTAACACAGGCGCGAGGGTGCTTCCCGCTTCAGCGGATGCGCATCGATGCGTGCGGCCTGCGGGGTCATGTCTGCGCGCACACCCATCAGACGCCCGGTCAACTGGTCTGTCAGCTTGAATGTCTGCAGGTCGAGATCGTTACCGGTAGCCGTCAGCAGGGATTCAAGGTATTCAATGAACGGCGGCATAATGAGCTCATAGCCCCAGCAGGAGAACATATCCAGCAGTTCCCGGCGTGCGCACTCAAGCCGCCAGGCTGATGGTGGCAGGACCTCTTCAATGCCTTCCGGCAACAGCCATTTGTCTTGCGTGCTCATTCGTCTGTTAACGCACGAGGTAAAGCATGATGACACCGCAGATCATGCTGATCAGCCCCGTTATCCGCAGTGTTCTGTCATCGAGCTGCGATACCGTTGCCAGCATGTTTCGCAGTGACTGCGGGTTAACAAAGGGAACTATCCCCTCGATTACCAGCACCAGCGCAAGTGCGGCCAGCAAATCTCCCCAGTTCACGGACATAGCCCCGTTTGCAAAAAAATCCGGGCACACGCCCGGCGATGAAAGTTTACTGCGACGGCCCTGCCTATTTACCCATATAGCTGTTGAAGAACCTGAAGAATTCCGAGTCCGGCTGCAGCACCAGCATATCCGACTTGCTGGACAACGCGGCACGATAGGCATTCATGCTGCGGTAAAAGGCATAGAATTCCTCGTCCCTGCCATAGGCATCGGCGTAAGTCCCGGTTGCGCGTGCATCACCTTCACCACGAAGGGTCTGTGCATCACGCTGTGCCTCTGCGAGGAGCACAGTACGCTCCCTTTCGGCTACCGCGCGGATGCCCTTGGCGGTTTCTTCACCCCGCGCGCGATGTTCACGAGCGACACGTTCACGCTCGGCACGCATCCGGTCGAATACGGAATTCCGCACCTCGGCAGGCAACTCGATCTGCTTGATGCGCACATCGATAATTTCAAGTCCGAATTGCGTGACCTGCTCATTGCCATGCACCGTCAGATTTTCCATCATTGCGACCCGGTCGCCGGAAACCACCTGCTCGATGGTGCGACTTTCGAACTGGGTGTTAAGGCCGTCCTTGATAATCTGCAACAGACGCAGCGACGCCTGGCGTTCATCACCGGCAAAGGAGGTGTAGTACGTCGCCGGATCAGCGATACGCCACTTGACGAAGAAGTCCACCGAGACATTCTTTTTCTCACCGGTCAGGAAACGCTCGGGCCGGGTATCCAGCGTCAGGATCCGCTTGTCGAACTTGTGCACATTATTGATAAAGAGCGGCTTCATCCAGTGCAGGCCAGGCTCGTACTCTGACTGGATAATCTTACCCAGCTGCAGCCGAATGGCATGCTGGCGCTGATCAACAATAAAAAACGATGTCATCAGCACCAGCAATCCAATGGCCAGCAGCAGCATCGAGAATCTGGCAATCATCAGCGTAACCCTCCGTCCCGGACCGCACTGCGACGCGGCCCTGTTGGTAATGTCTTGACCTGGGCATCCCGGGAACTGCCATCACTTGCCGGTGGCAGACTTGCGCCGGAATCCCTGTCGAGAATTTTATCCAGCGGCAGGTACATCAGGCTGTTGCCGTCCTGCACTTGCAGGACCACCTTGCTGGTGTTGGCCAGCACCGTCTCCATGGTATCGAGGTACATACGCTTGCGGGTAACATCGGGCGCCTTGCGATACTCCTCATAGGTCTGCAGGAAGCGGCTGGCATCACCCTCGGCCTGGGCAATGACCCGGTCACGATAAGCCATGGCCTCCTCGCGCAGGCGCGTGGCATCGCCACGTGCCCGTGGCAGGATGTCCCGGGCATAGGCCTGTGCCTGGTTCTTGACGCGCACCTCGTCTTCCTGCGCCTTGATGGCATCCTCAAACGCACCCTGTACCTCTTCCGGCGGCTGCGGGTCCTGCAGATTGACACTGGAAAGCAGCAAACCGGTCTGATAACGATCGAGGATGGTCTGAATCAATTCCTTGGTCCGCGCCACGGTTTCACTACGGCCGGCGAGGAAATGGTCCATGGAGATCGAGCCAGTGACTTCACGCAAGGCGCTCTCGGTGGCCTCCTGCAGGGTGTAGTCCGGGTCCCGGATCTGGAACAGGTAGTCCTCGGCGCTCTTGACCTGGTACTGCACGGCCAGATCGACCTGGATAATGTTCTGGTCCTTGGTCAGCATCTTGGCCCGATGGCTGACGGTACGCAGGCGGTCGATATTGACCTTCTCGATTTTTTCAATAAAGCGCATGCGCCAGTGCGGGCCGGGAGTGGTGGTCTTGCTGTACTTGCCAAGACGCAGCACCACACCGCGTTCCGCCGGATCGATAATGTAGATCCCGGACAGAGCCCAGGCCACCAGCACCACCACGGCAATCAGCGACAGGCTGATGGAACTGCCACCACCCTTGCCGCTGCCGCCACCGGCACCGCCGAAGAAACGCCCCATCTTGTCACGCAGCTTGCGGGCGACTTCATCCAGGTCGGGCGGGCCGTTACCACCACGGCTGCCCCACGGGTCGCGGTTATCACCACCCGGTTCATTCCAGGCCATATAGTACTCCTGTGTCATAAAACAGCCCGTGCCGGTACCGGCACGGGCAACGTGAATCGGTAAGTTTAAGAAGCTTGAGCGGTACCCGCAAGGAAATCATCCGCATCGGCCGAACGAAATTCACAAGCGTCCGCATGGTTGTTCAGCAACCTGTCGATATCGCGACGTGTCATTCTGACTTCAAGCCACCAGTTACCCTGCTCATCGACCTGCTCGGACAGGACACTGCCCAGCCGGTAAAGGCCGGACCGGACCTTGCCGGCGGCGGGTTTGACCTGCAGCCAGCCATGCACCTGTATACCCTGGAAATGCCCGCTCAGGGCCTGTGCCAGCAGATCCAGGCCGGCGCCGGTCTGCGCCGACACCCAGACACGGTCGATACGACCGTTAGCATTGCGTTCCAGGCGTGGTGCATCGCCACTCAGGTCGATTTTGTTGAACACACACAACTGCGGAATGGTATCGGCCCCGATTTCACGCAGCACCTCGTTGACCTGCTCGATACGTGCGCGCCGGTCGGTGTCCTGCACATCAATGACATGCAATAACAGCTCGGCCTTGCGGGTCTCTTCCAGCGTTGCACGGAATGCCGCCACCAGATCGTGCGGCAGGTGCCGGATGAATCCGACCGTATCCGCCAGTACCAGCGGCCCGACACCCGGCAACTCGATGCGCCGCAGCGTCGGGTCAAGCGTCGCAAACAGCTGGTCAGCGGTATACGCACCGGCCCCGGTAATGACATTAAACAGGGTAGACTTGCCGGCATTGGTATAACCGACCAGTGACACCGTCGACACATCGGCACGTTGCCGTGCACGGCGCCCCTGGTCACGCTGACGTGCGACCTTGTCAAGCCGCTTGTTGATCAACTTGATGCGTGCATTGATCATGCGCCGGTCCGATTCCAGCTGCGTTTCACCCGGACCGCGCAGGCCAATACCGCCCTTTTGCCGTTCCAGGTGGGTCCAGCCACGTATCAGTCGTGTCGACAGGTGCTTCAGTTGTGCCAGTTCGACCTGCAACTTGCCCTCGAACGAGCGGGCGCGCTGCGCAAAGATATCGAGAATCAGGCCGGTACGCGCCAATACCCGGCAGGACAGCAGTCGCTCGAGGTTGCGTTCCTGGCCGGGACTGAGGGCATGATTGAAAATGACGATGTCAGCCTGATGCTGTTGCACGGCGGCATGGATCTCTTCCGCCTTGCCCTGACCGACAAACAGGCGTGGCTCGGGTGCTGCCCGCGTCCCGGTAATGGTCGCGACCGGCAGCGCACCGGCGGAACAGACCAGTTCAGTGAATTCCTGCAGATCCTCCTGATCCGACCCGGAGGGAAAGTTCACATGGACCAGGACGGCCCGCTCACCGCTATCGGGGCGCTCGAACAAACAGGCCCCCCGTTTTGGTTAACCGTATCTCAAACGTTACCCGGTTCATTTTCACCGCTTGGCTCGCTTGACTCTGAACCTGCTATCCGGACATTGCGGGCCGGTACCACGGTCGAGATCGCGTGCTTGTAGACCATCTGACTGACGGCGTTCTTGAGTAGAACGACGAACTGGTCAAATGATTCGATCTGGCCCTGCAATTTGATTCCATTAACGAGATAAATTGACACCGGGACACGTTCCTTGCGAAGTGCATTCAGAAATGGATCTTGCAAAGATTGTCCTCTATTCATGTCATTTCTCCTTTTTCTTGTGCCATACACCAAGGTATTTCTCCTGCTAACTGCCTGTTCCGCTTGCATCCGTCAGTCATTACCCGACGGATAATACTAAAATTTTAACACAATCACATGCTTATTTTCCCTGGCTTGAGCCAGTCTTGCAGATAGTCATGTATGTCCTGATTTACCGACAGTTTTTCGGCATCAAACCAGCGAACTCCGGTCTCACTGCGCAACCACGTCAACTGGCGTTTGGCGTATTGCCGGGTGGCAATAATTGCCTGGTTGACCATGCCGTCATAATCCACCTGCCCGGCCAGATGGGTCCACACCTGCCGATAACCAACTGCACGGATGGCGGGCAGACCGGCATCCAGGTCACCCCGGTCATAGAGTCGCCGGACCTCGGCCACGAAGCCGGCGGCCAGCATCCCCCGAAAACGGGTCTCGATACGCACCTGCATCAATTCACGATCTGCCGGCGCCAGCACCAGCTTGGCGACGTCATAGGGCAAATCACTGTTACGACCCCGCGCATGGAAGGCACTGATTGGCTCACCGGTTAGTTCATAGACTTCCAGGGCACGCTGAATACGCTGTGGATCATTGGTGTGGATACGGGCAGCGGCTTGCGGGTCAATCACCGCCAGGCGTTCGTGCAGAGCCTGCCAGCCCTGCTCGCTGGCTTCCTGCTCCAGCCGGGCTCGCACGTCCGGGTCCGCTGCCGGCATATCCGACAATCCCCGTTCCAGGGCACGAAAATAGAGCATGCTGCCGCCGACGAGTAACGGGATCCTGCCCTGGCGGGTGACCTCGGCCATTTCACGCAAGGCATCGTTGCGAAAGTCCGCCGCCGAATACGGTTCGGCCGGGTCACGGATGTCCAGCAAACGGTGCGGCGCCCGTGCCAGCAGGGCAGCATCAGGTTTCGCTGTACCAATATCCATGCCGCGATACACCATGGCCGAATCGACACTGATAATCTCGAACGGAAACTGCTGCAACAGGTCAACGGCAATGTCCGTCTTGCCGGACGCGGTCGGACCCATGAGAAAGACTGCCGGGGGTAATGGACTGTTCATGGCACAGGAAAGACTAATTTACCGCAGAGACGCAGAGGGCGCAGGGAAAAAAGATATCACCGCAAAGGCGCAAAGGACGCAAAGAAAACATCTAATAATTGCCACGAAATCCACGGAAGAACACGGAAAAATAAATAAAAACACAAATCTGACGCAAGAAGAATTTATTATCTTTTTTCCGTGTAATTCCGTGTTCTTCCGTGGCAAAAATGTTTTTTGTTTTCTTTGCGTCCTTTGCGTCTTTGCGGTGAATTTATTATATCAATATTTGATCACCGCCCACGCGCGAACAGCTTGTCCAGTTCATCGAGGCTGATTTGCACCCAGGTCGGGCGACCGTGGTTGCACTGGCCGCTGCGCTCGGTAATTTCCATCTCCCGTAACAGGGCGTTCATTTCGTCAATCGTCATGCGACGGTTGGCACGCACTGAGCCGTGACAGGCCATGGTGGACAGGATCTCGTTACCGGATACCGCGATACGGTCACTGCGGCCATGCTCCAGCAGGTCAGCCAGCACATCCCTGACCAGCGCCTCGATATCGGTATCTGCCAGCAGCACCGGCACCTGTCGTATCAGCAGCTGCTCCGGTCCGATCCGACCGATTTCAAAACCCAGACCGGTAAACCAGTCGGCGCTGGCCTCGCCGGCATCGGCCTCGCGCTCTGCAACCGACAGGCTTACCGGCACCAGTAGCGGCTGGGAACGGATGCCCTCGCCTGCCTGTGCCTGCTTCAGGCCCTCATAGGTAATCCGTTCATGCGCCGCGTGCATGTCGACCAGTACCAGTCCGTCGACATTCTGCGCCAGGATATAGACCCCGTGCAGTTGCGTCAGCGCAAAGCCCAGCGGGAAAGATTCAGGCACTTCTTCAGTCACTGTTGCCGCCGGCGTGACATCGGTAGCAGGCCGGGGGTGCAGTGCCGCATAGCGCTGCACCTGTTCCTGCACACCCAGGGACATGGCTGCCTGTGCGGGCGCGCTACCCGGCCCGATCGTGGTCTTCAGCCGGTCCAGCGGTTGTGCCGGCTGTGGTACCGGCTGGTCTTCCGCCGGACGCACCTGTGCCAGCGCTTCGTGCAGTGTGCGATAGAGAAAATCGTGTACCAGGCGGCTGTCACGAAAACGGACCTCGTGTTTGGCCGGATGCGCATTGACGTCCACCAGTGCCGGATCGATACGCAGGAACAGTACATAGGCCGGGTGTCGGCCGTGAAACAGGACATCACTGTAGGCCTGGCGTACCGCGTGGGTCACCAGCTTGTCACGCACCATGCGATTATTGACATAAAAGTACTGCAGGTCGGCCTGGCTGCGGGAAAACGTGGGTGTGGCAACCCAGCCGGACAGCTGCAGTCCCGCGGCATTGTGTTCAACATACACGGCATGTTCCATGAAGGCCTTGCCACAGACCCCTGCAACCCGCCGTTCCTGCCCGGTCCGGTCAGTGGCCGCCGGCAGGTGCAGCACCTGTCGCTGGTTGTGCTGCAGTTTCAGTTCAACCGGGAAACAACTGAGTGCAAGACGTCTGACGACCTGGTCGATATGCCTGAATTCAGTGGTCTCGGCACGCATAAACTTGCGCCGCGCCGGGGTGTTGTAAAACAGGTCCTGCACATCCACCGTGGTACCGGCTGGATGGGCCGCCGGTGTCGATGCCGGTGGCCGGTCACTGCCGTCACTCTGCACCGCCCAGCCGTTTTCCGCCGCAAAAAACCGGGAACTCAGTTGCAGACGCGAGACCGAGGCAATACTTGGCAAGGCTTCACCGCGGAAACCCATGCTGCTGACGGTTTCCAGGTCTTGCAATGAGGCAATCTTGCTGGTGGCATGGCGTGACAGCGCCAGTGGCAAATCCGCCTGCTGGATGCCGATACCGTTATCGCGCACGCGGATACGGCGTTTGCCGCCCTGCTCGATATCGACCTCGATCGCACTGGCGCCGGCATCGATGCTGTTTTCCAGCAGTTCCTTGACCACGGAGGCCGGCCGCTCGATGACTTCACCGGCCGCAATCTGGTTAATCAGTTGTGAAGGGAGTTGCTGGATGCGCATACCGTGCCAATGATACCGCCACAGCCGGGAAATCGACAGATTGTCCCGCAACGGGACTTATTTGGCGGCTGCTGGTGTCACCGGGGCGAACTGGAAGGTAAAGATGTCACCAAGCGCCTGCTGGATTTCTGCCATCGTGACAGGCCCTCCGATCAATGGGCCATCCCAGTCCTGGCAGATGAGCTTGCGGACGCCGGGCTGCTTGTCAGAATGCAGAGTAAAAACCTTGTAGAAGCGCATGGTATGCGGGTGATTGACCCACTCCCGCTGGCTGCTGGAATTTTTTATCAGGAATGTGTCAGGGGTAATGGTCGCCGGCCCCAGGTCCTGCTGTTCGAGGTTACAGTTGACCTGGTACTGGTCAACGCCGGGGGTCTGCTCACCATTCTGGAATTTCGCGTGTGAGTATAGCCCGGCAATTCGGACTTCCCGGTTGAGGACCAGCTTCGATCCCTTTGGTAGCTTGAAGTTGATGGATGTCGGGTCGGTCGATCCAATCGTGGTACAACCAACAAGCCAGGCAGTGGCCAGCACGGTACACAGGGAAATTACATAACTGCTTCGAAGCAGCTTCATGGGCGCAATATCGTAAAATTACTGTCGACAGGATCAACTGCCGGATGGCGGAATGCGCAGGGTCTTGCCGACATGCAAACGGTCGTTTTTCAGTGCGTTAAAGCCGCGCAGGCTGTTCAAACTGACCTGGTAGCGCTTGGCAATGTGGCCGAGGGTGTCGCCGCGTTTGATGACATGCTCGCGCGACACCAGTTGTGTACCGGGCGGCGGGTGACTGCCAAAATAGTTACGAATCCCCCTCAGCATGGCGCGCGCCAGCTTATCCTGGTGACTGCTGCTGCGCAGCTTTTTCTCTTCCGCCGGATTAGAGATAAATGCCGTCTCCACCAGCACTGACGGGATATCCGGGGATTTCAGCACCGCGAAACCGGCCTGTTGCACAGAGGACTTGTGGGTCTTGCCGAGGCGTTTCATCTCGCCAAGAATATTGTCCGCGACATCAACGCTGGCCTCAATGGTGGCTGTCTGCGACAGATCCAGCAGCACATGGGCCAGCACGTCATCCTTGTCATCGAGACTCACACCGCCGGCCAGATCGGCGGCATTTTCTTTCTGCGCCAGCCAGCGGGCCATCTCGGAAGATGCGCCCCGGCGTGACAGGACAAACACCGAGGAACCGTGCGCGCGCCGGTCACGGAAGGCATCGGCATGAATGGAAATGAACATGTCGGCGCCGTGCTTGCGTGCCTTGTTGATACGCTGCCGCAGGCCGATGTAGTAATCACCCTGGCGGACCATCACCGGACGCATGCCCGGCTCCTTCTTGATCAGGGCAGCCAGCTTGCGGGCAATCGACAAAACGACATCTTTTTCGCGTGTACCGCGACGGCCGGTGGCACCGGGATCCTCGCCGCCATGTCCGGCATCAATGGCAATCACCAGATCACGCGTAGTGGATGTCTTCTGCACGACTGAACGGGTTGCTGTTGCCTGCTTGCTGTTGCCGGATTCGTAGAGATCGATGACCAGTCGGTGACCATGCTGACCACCCGGCTTGAGCTTGAAGCTGCGCGGTTTGGTTGCCTGCTTGAGGTCCAGCACGATACGCAGGCCATCCGCACCACGCTTGCCGGTGCGCAGACCCTTGACCAGTCCGGTAGCCCCCTGGCTGGAACGCAACGCGGCGCTGCCGGTGGCTGCCGGTATGTCTATGACCAGGCGATGGGGGTTTTGCAGGGAAATCAGTGTATGCGATACCGGTCCACTGGTATCAAAGACAACCCGGGTGTGGTCGGGGGCAGCCCAGAAACGGACCCCCTGAATCTCGGTTGCTGCCGCGAAGACCACTGTCTGGCTGACAAACCAGAGGCAAAAGGCTGTGACCATCCGTTTCACTGCAGGCATCACTCCAGGGTCTGGGCAGAGATGCGGGTATATTAGCCACAATGGCTGGTGGATTTCAATAATTCTGTTGAATCTCCATTAGATACCGGTGATAGCTGCCAGATGACAGAAGGGTCAACAGCTAAGTCCCTGTCATATAGTAGTTAGCGGCAGCAATAACCACTAGATCAAGGGGGTAGTTGCCGATTCCATCACCGGCCAGCTGGCCAGCATCATCCGTCCCCGGGGGGTGTGTGCCTGCATCTCGATGGATCGTCCCTCGCCGGCAACTTCAATGACGATATCCAGATCCGGTTGCGGCAATACGCCCTGCCCGCGTTCCGGCCACTCCACCAGCAGCAGGTCGGTAGCCGTCAGCAAATCACGGATCCCGAGCCATTCAAGCTCATCCGGGGCGGCCAGCCGGTACAGATCAAGGTGGTAAACCATCCGGTCATCCAGTTCATAGGGTTCCACCAGTGTGTAGGTCGGGCTCTTGACCCGGCCGCTGTATCCCAGCCCGCGTAACAGGCTGCGCACCAGTGTCGTTTTGCCGGCGCCCAGTTCACCCCGCAGGTAAACCATACCGCGCCAGCTGGCCGGCTGTTGCAGTTGCTGACCCAGCGCATCCATGGCATCGGCATCCGGCACAAACAGGCTCATACCGGCCCGGCCTGTACGTTCATGACCTGCCGGAGCTCGGCAATCACATCCCGCGCCAGCAGCCCGCGCTCACCGCCAGCCGCCGCCCGGTCACCCGCCTGACCGTGCACGCACACAGCCAGTCTGGCCGCATCCGGCAACGCCAGTCTCTGTGCAACCAGTGCGGCAATCACGCCGCTCAGCACATCACCCATACCGGCAGTCGCCATGCCCGGATTACCGGCCGTGCAAACCGCAATTGGCCGGTCAGCCGTGCAAACCAGTGAGCCGGCGCCCTTCAGCACCACGCTGCCGCCGTACCGGTCCACCAGCGCCCGCACCGAGGCAAAACGGTCATGCTGTATGTCCGTCACCGATTGCGCCAACAAACGTGCAGCCTCACCGGGATGGGGTGTAATGATCCAGTTTTCACGGCTGATCGGGTCCAGTGCCAGCAGGTTCAGCGCATCGGCGTCGACGATCAGCGGCAGTTTTGCCTGCAACACCATGGCCAGTAATTGCTGCGACCATGCCGAGCGCCCCAGCCCGGGACCGATGGCCACAACCGTTGCCCGCGACAACAGCGGTTTGAGTTCGCGGGCATCGTCAATCCCGTGGCACATCAGTTCCGGACAGGCGGCACTGATTAGCGCGGCATGTGCTGACCGGGTTGCGATACTGACCAGCCCGGCACCACAGCGCAGGGCGGCCAGCCCGGCAAGCTGCGCCGCACCACTCATGCCGGCTTCGCCGCCAATAATCAGCACATGACCGTGATCACCCTTGTGCGCGGTACGTGAGCGCTGCAGCACGGATGGCAAGCTGGACACACCTGTCACCAGTTCGGCCAGCACCAGCATCGACTGGTACACCGGGGCCGGCACCTGCAAATCATCAAACACGACCTTGCCGGACACCGCCGGGCCTTCACCGGTGTACAAACCCTGCTTGCGACCGATAAAGGTCACGGTCATATCAGCATGCACAGCGGCACCCTGCACCCGGCCGGTATCGGCATGCAGCCCGCTCGGAATATCAACAGCCACCACCGGCTTGCCACTGTCGTTCAGCAACTGCACCGCTGTCAGCCAGTCATCGGCCAGCGGCCGCTCAAGACCGGTACCGAGCATGGCATCGATGATCAGTTCGACATGCCCGGGGATCTCCGCAACAAAGGCCTCGACCTTGCCGCCGGCCGCCAGCCAGGCTTCACGCGCCATCAGGGCATCGCCCGTAATGCTTTCCGCATCGCCCAGCTGCATTAGCTGTACCGCGTCACCGGCTTCCAGTGCCAGGCGCGCAATGACATAGCCGTCACCACCGTTATTACCCGTACCACACAGCACCAGCAGTGAATGCGCCTGCGGCCAGCAATTGCGAAGCCACTCCCGGACCGTCTTGCCGGCACGCGACATCAGGCTGTAGCCCGGGATGCCTGCCTGTTCTATGGCACAACGGTCGAGTTCCCGTACCTGTGCTGCGGTATAAAGCGGGTATGTGCGTAACATAATGCCTTTGTTTAAGATGTCAGATGTGCTAGCCCACATTTCTCACCACGATGACGAGCCCTCGCTTGATCTTTGAATCCACAGCAGATTTTCTTCAGGTCGCTCCCGGCATCCTGCCTCCCGCGACACTTGTACTTCCCTGTACATCGTCGGAAATACAGTCCGTATTCCGCTCCTTCAGAAAATCTGCTGTGAATCCAAATCTCTGCGCGATCATCTCGCCCCGCGGTGAGAAGTGTGGGCTAGCCGGTCAATTACCCAATCAGAATACAGCAACATAACGTGAACCAGCCGCATAAATCCAGCCATGACTGACACGCGCAACAACTTGCCACCGGCAGCCGACTATGAAGCACTTGCTGCACAGATCAAGTCGTGGGGCATGGAGCTGGGTTTTCAGCAGGTCGGTATTGCCCGGGCCGAGCTTGACGATGACGAGGCCTGGTTACTGGACTGGCTGGCACACGGGTATCACGGTGACATGGACTACATGCAGCGCCATGGCACCCGTCGCAGCCGACCACCGGAACTGTTGCCGGGTACCGTCCGGGTCATCTCGGTGCGCATGGATTACTGGCCAGCCGATGCCACACCGGCAGAATCGGTCCTCGAAGATCCGGCCATGGCCTACCTGTCGCGTTATGCCATGGGACGCGACTACCACAAGGTGTTGCGCAAACGCCTGCAGCAACTCGCCGATCGTATCGAGGCCAGTACCGGACCATTCATCTACCGCGCCTTTACCGACAGCGCACCGGTACTGGAAAAGGCGCTGGCGCGGAATGCCGGGCTTGGCTGGATCGGCAAACACACCAACCTGATCAATGCACAGGCCGGTTCGTGGTTTTTTCTCGGTGAGCTCTATACCAGCCTGCCGCTGCCCGAGGACATGCCCGGCGATGACCACTGCGGCACCTGCCAGTCCTGTATCGATGCCTGTCCGACCCATGCCATCATTGCACCCTGGAAGCTGGATGCACGTTTGTGTATTTCCTATCTCACCATCGAATTGCGCGGCAGTATCCCGGAACACCTGCGACCCCTGATCGGTAACCGCATCTACGGCTGCGACGACTGCCAGCTGGTCTGCCCGTGGAACCGCTTTGCCGGCCCGACCGATGAAGCCGATTTCCGGGTGCGCAATGGCCTGGACGCTGCCAGCCTCATGGAACTGTTCAGCTGGAGTGCCGATGAATTTGCCGAACGCCTGCAGGGCAGTCCCATATACCGCATCGGCCATGACTGCTGGCTGCGCAACATTGCCGTGGCTCTTGGCAACGCGCCGACCTCACACGCGGTGATAGAAGCCCTTAATAAACGCAAGGATGACGCCTCGGCGCTGGTACGCGAGCATGTCGCCTGGGCGCTGGCGCAGCATGGAGAAACATAAAAACCGGGAATATCTCACCGCAAAAGCTTCCACTCCTGCTCACACCCCTTACCTACATCCCTGTAGGCAAGGCGCCAAGGACGCAAAGAAAACATCTAAAAATTGCCACGGAATCCACGGAAGAACACGGAAAAATAAATAAAAACACAAATCTGACGCAACAAGAATTTATTATCTTTTTTCCGTGTAATTCCGTGTTCTTCCGTGGTAAAAATGTTTTTTTGCGCCTCTGCAGTTAATCTTTTTTCAATTCCAGTCCGTAACTGTAAAGCGTGTTTTTCGGGACCCCGGTAATGCTGGCAGTCAATGCGGCCGCCTGTTTCAACGGCAACTCCTGCATCAGGATCCCCAGCACCCGCCGGGCATCCATATCGACGGTTTCCGCCTCCGCTTCCGGCCGGCCATGCACGACAATGACAAATTCACCCTTCTGCTGCTGGCTATCATCCAATAGCCAGTCGAACAACTCTGCCAGTGTGCCCCCCTGACTGGTCTCGAAGGTCTTGGTCAGCTCCCGTGCCAACACCGCCTGACGGTCCCCGCCAAACACTGTCACCATGTCCGCGAGGCAGTCCATAATCCGGTGCGAAGACTCGTAGAACACCAGCGTGCGTGGCTCATCGCGGAGCAGTTCCAGCCGTTTGCCACGCGCTACCTGCTTTGCTGGCAGAAATCCCTCGAATACAAACCGGTCAGTCGGCAGTCCGGCGATGGACAGCGCTGCAATACATGCCGCCGGCCCGGGTACGGTCACGACGGGAATACCGGCCTGGCGGGCTGCGCGCACCAGGAAAAAGCCGGGGTCACTGATCAACGGCGTACCGGCATCCGAGATCAACGCAATATCCTCACCATGGCCCAGGGCCTGCAACAGCGACTGCGTCTGTTCACGCTCATTGTGCTCATGCAAGGCGACCATGGACGTATTGATGCCGAAATGCAGCATCAGCTTGCGGCTGTGCCGGGTATCTTCAGCGGCAACCCGCGAGACACGGGCAAGTGTCTCGGTGGCCCGGGCCGACATATCCTGCAGATTTCCGATGGGTGTTGCGACGACGTACAACACACCCGTATTCGCCGGCATATGTTTCTCCTGTTAGCGACAAGCCCGTGCATCCTAGCAAAAAACACCCGGACACAATGGCCTGCGACGGCATCGGTAGACGTCATCGCCGCTTTTCAGTAGAGTCACCGCATTCTTCCGAACAGCCGCCGGTTACCCGAAGCAACAGCATGTCCCTGTCCAGATTTTTCCCTGCACTGTACCTGATGGTTCTGCTTGGCCTGTTGCAGCTTGCCGGCTGTACCGGTGGCGTGCGCCCCGAGGCCCCTGCCCTTGATACCCGACTGCAGCAACAGGTGCAGGCCATGGAACTGGCCGGCGACTTCCAGGGTGCCGCAGCCCTCTACCTGCAACAGGCCGAACAGGCGCGCTCACCACAACACGAGGAGCTGCTGCTGCTCGCGGTTGCCAGCCTGATTCGTGCCGGAGAGCCGGAGCAGGCAACGACCATTCTCGACAGCCTGTCACCGGGGCAACTGACGGAACGCCAGCAACAGGCCTACACGGTAAACCGTGCACAACTGGCGATCCTGACCCGGCATCCGGATGAGGCCCTCGAGTTACTGCAGGATGTCCCGGAGAGTGGCGCATACGTTGGCGAATACCGTCGCCTGCGGGCAGAGGCCCTGTTCGGGCAGCACAACTATTACCTGGCGGCGCGCGAGCGAGTCGCGCTCGACCCCCTGCTTGCTACCGATCCGGATGCGCAACTGGATAACCAGTTCGGCATCTGGCAAGCCCTGAACGGCCTGTCTGACAGCGAACTCCAGCAACTACGCATGGCACCGCCACCGGATACCCTGAGTGGCTGGATGGAACTGGTGGAACTCACCCGCCTGTACCTGCAACAACCGGATGCACTCACAGAGGTCATTCCGCACTGGCAAATGCGTTACCCCGGCCATCCTGCCAGTGGACCGTTTATCGACCAACTGCTCGTCAACATGCGGACTGCCGGCCAGCCACCTGCACAGGTTGCGGTACTGCTACCCTTGACCGGCAAGCTTGCCGGACCCGCTACTACGATACGTGACGGCATATTTGCAGCCTACTACGACACGCCTGAGCACCTGCGCAAATCGGTGTTACATGTGTATGATACGGGCGCAGACCCGCTGGCAGTCGCTGCGGTATATGAGCAGGCCGTGCAGGATGGCTCGCAATTTGTCATCGGCCCCTTGCGCAAAGCGGCGGTCGAGGCACTGATACAACAGGAGCAATTGCCGGTACCGGTACTGGCGCTGAACCATGTCAACAGCCAGGAGTTCTTCAACCCGTCCGTCTTCCAGTTTGGTCTGGCACCGGAAGATGAGGCCCGCGAAGCTGCCCGACACGCCTGGCAGGAAGGCTACAGCCGCGCCCTTGTCCTGGTACCGGAAGGCGACTGGGCTGACCGTGTCACGTCCGCGTTTATCGATGAGTGGCTGCAGCTTGGCGGATATATTCTCGAGCAACAACACTATAAAGCCGGTGAGGCAGATCACGGCCCGGCCATCAGTGCCCTGCTGAACCTTGACAGCAGCAAGGCCCGTAAATTGCGCCTGGTCCGCCTGCTTGGCCAGCCACTCGATTTCGAACCACGCCGCCGCCAGGATGTTGACTTCATCTTCCTGCTGGCCAACCCGGAACAGGCACGGCTGATTCGCCCGCAGCTGAAGTTCTACCGCGCCTCGAGTGTGCCGGTACTGAGCACATCACGTGTCTATACCGGCCGTATCGACACGGCCCGCGATATCGACATGAATGGCCTGCAATTCTGCGATATGCCCTGGACACTGGCCAATGACAGCAACTGGCAGCACCTGAAGCGGGCAATGACCGATCACTGGCCGTCAGCAAGTGCGCGTTTCAGCCGCCTGCAGGCCCTCGGCATCGATGCCTGGCGCATCACCCCCTATCTTGGCCAGCTGGGTGGCGGCATGTTTGGCACTTATCACGGCGTCACGGGAACCCTGCAGGTTGATTCCAGTCAACAGATACACCGTTCACTGCAATGGGCACAATTCCAGCGCGGTCAACCGGTCGCGGTTGCCGCACCGGTCGAGATCAACACAGAAACAGGAACAACACCGGCAGCACCATGAAAACGGTTGATACTGGCAGGGAAGCCGAAAGCTGCGCCTGCACTTACCTGCAGCAACACGGCCTGTCATTACTGGAACGCAACTACCGCAGCCGTCGCGGTGAAATCGACCTGATCATGAACGATGGCAAGTACCTGGTCTTCGTCGAAGTCAGGTACCGGCGTGGCTCCACCTTCGGCTCCGGCGCAGAAAGCGTTGACGGCCGCAAACAGGCAAAAATCAGCGCCTGCGCACAGTATTATCTGCAGCAATACCCGCATGCCGCCAGCCGACCCTGCCGCTTTGACGTGATATCGATATCAGGCGCACGGGAACCCCGTAAAATCCAGTGGACCCGGGATGCCTTCCCGGCTTTGGGTTAGAATAAAGCGGCGCGCAGGACTTGTACTCCATCAAGGTGATATTGTCGGGTTCAGCGCTCCTGTGGTGTCTCGCAGCAAGGCGCCGTGCGCAGGCAATGGCCTTAGTCCTTGTCAAGCATGGCAACGCCGCTGCGGGGCACCACAGGAGCGCCCGAAGGGTTGGTCTGTCAGCGTCCATGGCTGCGTTCCGCCTCTTGGAAAGGACTATGGCCATTCCCTGCGAGGCGCGCCTTGCCCTGAACACTGACAGACCAACTGAACCCGGCAATATCATCTTGAAGGAGTACTAACACATTAACAGGAGACGCAAACCCATGACCCTCATCAGATCCATCGTTGCCGTACTTATCCTCTGTAACATGGCATACGGATGCGCACCCCTTGTTATTGGTGGTGCCGTAGCTGCCGGCGGCGGTGCTGCCTACAGCCGACGCTCGACCGGAGCCCAGCTCGATGACGAAGGCATTGAAATCAAGGCCATCAGAGAGCTTGCCGAGGACCAGCAAGTCAGGGAACAGGCCCACGTCAACGTGATCAGTTACAACGGTGTGGTACTGCTGGTTGGCCAGGCACCGACTGAAGCAATGCGTGCCCGGGTCGAGACCATTGTGAAGAACATCCCCAAGGTACGTCTGACCCATAATGAAATGACCGTCGCGGCACCCAATTCATTCACAGCCCGCAGCAGTGACACCATCATCACCAGCAAGGTCAAAACCAATGTCCTTGGCATCATCGAGCATGACGACAGCATTGGCCTGCGCACCAAGGTGGTCACCGAGAATGGCATCGTCTACCTGATGGGACTCCTGTCACGGCAGGAAGCCGACGCCGTCACCAATGCCGCGCGCCAGGTTGGCGGTGTGCAGCGTGTCGTGAAATTATTTGAATATACAGACTGATAACAACAGATACAGAACCAAGTCAGACTGAGCACCGGTTTTTTATTGGACTCTTCGCCTGATCGAGTGGATCAACAAGCACAGCAAGGTCACTTGGGGCAAGGTGGCTTCTCAAGACACGCTGCAAGTACCTCCCTGTACGCTCGATGGCCGCGTCCCTGCGGCCAACGGTCTTGAGAAGCCACCTTGCCCCGAGTGTAACTACGCAGCTGTTCTCGTCTTCAGATTCAGGTCACCGGATTCAGATGAATCTCGACACGCCGGTTGAGCGAGCGTCCTTCAGGAGTATGGTTATCGGCGATCGGCTGAATCTCGCCCACCCCCTGGGTATAGATACGGGATGGCAGTACTTCCTGGCTTTCCAGGTAGCGCCCTACGCTGCTGGCACGCTGTTCCGACAGTCGCTGGTTGTAGTCTGCCGCACCGGTACTGTCGGTATGCCCCATGACATCCACGTAGGTCTGCTCGAATTCATTAATGACCAGCGCCACTGAATCCAGCACGGCGTAGAAATCGGCGGAAATGTTGCTGGAATTCGTTGCAAACGTTACGTTACCCGGCATATTCAGGATGACGGTATCACCACTGCGGGTGACGCTGACGCCGGTACCCTGTAACCGGGCACGCAGCTTGGCCTCCTCACGGTCCATGTAGTTACCGATGGCACCACCGGTCAGCGCACCGATACCGGCACCGACCAGGACTGCCTTGCGCTTGCCACTGAACAGTGCCCCGGCAAGCGCCCCGGCAGCAGCACCAATGCCGGCGCCCTTGGCGGTATTGCTGGTCTTCTGTTCACCGGTATACGGGTCCATGGTCTGGCATCCACCCAGCGCCAGCGTAATGGCAGCCGCGAGGACGACCACGCGGCCATTGAGGGGACGGTAACGTCTGGTCAGGCTATCTTCAGTCATGAAACTTGCTCCAAGGTTACGATGATACGGCCAACCCGGCTGATTGTCGGGCCGGGGCGCGCCCTGATTTCGGACTACCTTTATACAACAGCTGCAATATTTTGACAGCCCAATTGTTAACGTTTTCTGCCCCTGGTGTGCTTCATCAGGCGGCGTTTACGGCCCACCTGTCGCTGGGTGAGCTTGTTTTTCCTGCCCTTGAAGGGGTTACTGCCGGTCTTGAACTCGATACGGACCGGTGTACCGACGAGGCGCAGGGCCGAACGGAAGGTGTTTACCAGGTAGCGGCGGTAGGCCGCCGGCACCCGTTCCGTCTGGTTGCCATGGATCACCACCAGCGGCGGGTTCCGGCCACCCTGGTGTGCATAACGCAGCTTGATACGCCGACCTTTTACCAGCGGCGGCTGGTGGGCCTGCACGGCCTGTTCCAGTATCTGTGTCAGTTTCGGTGTCGACAGTTCCCGCATGGCCGAGGCATGCGCCGCGACAATGTCCGGGAACAAATCGCCGACACCGGTACCATGCAGTGCCGATATGAAATGGACACTGGCAAAGCCGAGAAACGGCAATTTCAGTTCCAGCTGGTCCTTGATGCGCTCGCGGTCATGCGGATCCAGACCGTCCCACTTGTTAATGGCAATAACCAGTGCGCGCCCCTTCTCGGCGATGTAACCGGCCAGGGATGCATCCTGTTCACTGATACCCTCATGGGCATCGAGCACCAGCACAACCACGTTTGCCGCGGAAATGGCCTGCAGTGTCTTGATGATACTGAACTTCTCGATCGTTTCACTGACCCTTGCCTTGCGTCGTACACCTGCCGTATCAATCAGTGTATAGGCGGTACCGTCACGTTCAAACGGGATAAAGATGCTGTCACGCGTGGTACCCGGCTGGTCAAAGGCAAGCACCCGCTGTTCGCCGAGAATTCGATTGATCAGGGTGGACTTGCCGACATTGGGCCGACCGACAACGGCCGCACGGATGCTGTCGTCTGCGGCTGTTTCGTCCGCTGCCGGTGTTGCCGGTTCCGGCAACGCCGCCATTGCGGCTGCCAGCAAGCTGTCGACACCCCGTCCATGCGTGGCAGATATCGGCCACGGCTCACCCATGCCCAGCGCATGAAACTCGGCAATGGCCGCATCGGCATCGATACCGTCCGTTTTGTTTACCACCAGCATGACCCGCTTGCCGGTACGCCGCAGTGCCTCGGCAATGGCCTCGTCCCCGCCACCCATACCATCACGGCCATCGACCATGAAAAACACCTGGTCGGCTTCCCCGATTGCCTGCCACGCCTGCTCGGCCATCAGGCTGTCGAGGCTCTCCCGCTCACCGGATAGTCCGCCGGTATCGACAACGATGAAGGGCCGCTCACCCAGGCGGCCATCACCGTACTTGCGATCACGCGTCAGTCCCGGTACATCTGCCACCAGTGCATCGCGTGTACGTGTCAGCCGGTTGAACAACGTGGACTTGCCGACGTTGGGACGGCCGACCAGTGCGATAACGGGGATCATGGGAGAGGGACAGGCTTCAGGCTGGAGGCAATGGTTACCCGCGGTTCAATATCCTTCAGCCCGGGACCTGCTGTCTTTTTTCTCAGCTGCCAGCCAGGGTATACGCGGCGAGTTTGCCACTGTTGCCGTAGATATAGAGAACATCATCGACCACCAGCGGCCGGGCACTGATCCCCCTGCCATCCACCTTGATACGGCCGGCAATATGACCGTCATAACGCGACAGCAGATGGACATAGCCTTCAAAATCGCCAACGGCTACATAGTCAATAAACGGCACCGGCGCCGTCAGGGAGCGGTTCAGCAGTTCCTCCTGTTTCCAGACAGATCCGCCACTGTCTCGTGTCAGCGCCCACACATTGCTGTCCTGGTCGGTGACATACACTTGCCCGAAATCCACACCGAGGCCAGCATAGGAAGACATGTCACGGGTCCAGCCCAGATTGCCACTTTGCGCATCGACGACAGCGACGCGACCCTGGTAGGTGGCGACATACACAGCACTGCCAACGATGATCGGATCACCATCGATGTCCACCATGCGCTCGATTTCCGAGCGCCCCTGCGGCACGGCCACACTGGTCTCCCAGGCGACAAAACCGTTATCGATACTCAGCGCGGTAAGCTTGCCGCTGGCAAAACCGGCAATCACGGCACCGTAGCCAACTACCGGGGTACTGGTACCCCGTAATGTCAGAACCGGGACCGTGCGGTCGTAAATCCATAACTGGCTGCCATTGGCAGCATCAAGTCCGGTCACATTGCCATCAACTGCCTGTACAACGACGACACCACGATCGATCTGCGGCACCGACAGGACCTCACTCGAAACCTGTGCCTCCCAAAGCAGTTCGCCATTATCAAGCTGCAATGCCAGTATGCGTGCATCACTGGTACCGATGAGTACCAGCCCTTCGCCGGTCCCGGGGCCGGCAGAAATCGGTACATCAGTCCTGGTTTCCCAGATTTTCTTGCCGGATGCCACATTGTAGGCCGCCACCCTGCCCTTGCGATCGGCCGCAAGCATAAATTCACCGTTGACTGCGGGAACCAGATGGACAAACTGCTTGCCGTAACCAACACCGAGACTGACGCTCCAGAGATGCTTTAACGCTATCGGATCAGTCAGTTTTTCAAGTTTGGCCGGTGGCTCGGCGTTATCATCCCCGCCAAAGTAACCCGACATGGCCGAGCAACCGCCGAGCAGCCAGGCCAGCAACAGCAAGACCGGCAGTTGCTTCATTGACTGTCGCCGCCGTTATCCAGCATGGCTGTGTTGTCATACTTCAGCTGTACCAGTACACGTTCGGGTAACTCCCGCTTCATGGCCGCCAGTGCAAGTTCATACTCGGCACGGGCACTGGCGCGATCACCGCGCGCCAGGTGGATATCGCCACGCAATTCACGGTACAGGGGTTCAAAGGCATCTGTGGTACTGGCCTGGTTGATCATTGCCTCAGCCTCGTCCAGCTTGCCCTCGGCAATCATGACTCGCACCAGCCGCAACCGGGCTGTATCCCGGATGACGTCCGATTTCGCATTATCCACGGCCCAGAGCAATTGTGCGTGCGCGGCTTCCAGTTCATCCTGGTCCAGCTTCACCCTGGCAACCGCCAGTGCTGCCAGTGGCGCATAGGGTGTTGAACTGAAATCGGTAATCAGGGTACCGGCCTTTTGCACAACGACGACACCCTCGCCATTATTCAATGCGGCCATCATGGTCGTATACACATTCGAGGCATTCTCGGCCTTGCGCTCCTCGTAGGCGAACCAGGCCCTGGTGCCAAACAGCACGGCCAGGCCCAGCAACAGGCCGGTGATAATCGAGCTGCCATTCTCCTTCCACCATTTCTTGAAGGCCTCGATTTGTTGTTCTTCAGTCGCATTCGGATCCATCATTGACTCCTGTTATCTGTAACTGTTCATTCATCCTGAAGCGGTTAACCCCAGTAATTCGCCAAGCCGCCGGGCAGCATCCGGACGTACGATGGTTTCCTGCTCACCATCGCAACGCAACGGCTTGATCGTCACTTCATCCCGGTCAACCTCGTTATCGCCGATGACCAGCGCCAGTTCGGCGCCACTGCGATCGGCACGTTTGAACTGGCTCTTGAAACTGCCGCCACCGCAATTTGCCTGCACCCGCAGGCCAGTGACCGCATCACGCAGTTCGTCTGCAAACACCATGCCCTTGCGGACCGCCTCATCACCACTGAGGACCAGGTAGATATGCGGGTTGCAGTCCTGCAGATCAATACCGCAGGCATCGAGCAAGGCAATCAGGCGCTCAAGCCCGAGTGCAAATCCGACGGCCGGGGTGGCACGGCCACCAAGATACTCCACCAGTCCGTCGTAACGACCGCCTGCGCAGATAGTGCCCTGCGCACCAAGTTTGTCGGTTACCCATTCAAACACCGTCTTGCTGTAGTAATCCAGCCCGCGCACCAGGCGTGAATTGATTTCATAAGAGATGCCGGCATCATCCAGCAAGGCGCACAAGCCCGCAAAATGTTCACGTGACTCGTCATCGAGATACCCGGAAAGCTGCGGTGCAGCAGCAATAACGCTCTGCATATCCGGGTTCTTGCTGTCGAGAATGCGCAACGGGTTGTTTTCGAGTCGCCGCTGACTGTCTTCATCGAGCTCTGATTGCCGTCCCCGCAGGTAATCCACCAGCGCAGTGCGGTAAGCTGCACGACACGCAACTGTACCAAGAGAATTCAGCTGCAACACAGCATCATCGAGTCCGAGTGCAGCCCACATCCGTGCCGTCATGAAGACAAGCTCGGCATCGATATCCGGGCCCGGCATACCAAAGGCCTCGACACCGATCTGATGGAACTGGCGGTAACGGCCCTTTTGCGGCCGCTCATGCCGGAACATCGGGCCGGCATACCAGAGTCTCTGCACCTGGTTATGAAGCAGACCATGCTCCATGCAGGCCCGTACACATCCGGCAGTCCCCTCCGGACGCAATGTCAGACTGTCACCATTACGGTCATCGAAGCTGTACATCTCCTTCTCGACGATATCAGTGACTTCACCGATCGAGCGCTTGAAGAGTTCGGTCTTCTCCAGCGACGGCAGGCGGATCTCCCGGTACCCGTAAGATTGCACAACATCACGCAGGGTATCTTCAAGAAACTGCCAGGCGGCACTATCCTGCGGAAGAATATCGTTCATGCCGCGAACGGCCTGGATGGTCTTCGCCATGATCAGTCTGCGTGGATTCGTCAGCTTGTAATCGTAAATCTGAAACAGTTCATCATCTGGCCGGCAGTTCCAGTCTGCCCCGTTCAGGTGCTTCCGTGGCCGTATTACGCGACTCCAGCACCCGCTCCACCACTGGCCATGCCAGCCACAGCAGGATGGCAACCAGCATGACCAGTATCACGTTACGTATCAAATGGCGTGACGGCAATCGCAACAGCGGCATTTTTTCCCCGCTGCCAATGACCGACAATGGCGGCAGCTCATCACCCTGCGCAACATACTGCCTTACCAGTTCATCTTCCGGGAGCCCCAGTAATCTTGCATAACTGCGGATATATCCCTGCACGAAAATCAGTGCCGGCAGCGCCGTCCGGTCCTCGTTCTCGATTGCGTTGATTATCGACGCATCCAGATGCAGCTCATTCGCCACCCTGTCCACGCCGAGTTTGTGACGGTTTCTGGCAGCACGCAGTCGCTGGCCTACCGCGGTGCCGGCATCATCCACAACATGATTGTTTTCCTGATTACCGGTTGCGTCGTTCATTTTCCCACTCCTGCAGGTTTCTGGTCTGCATGGAATCCGGAAAATTGTTTTTCAGCAACAGCGTATAACGGCCAGAGGCATCATAATTACCCTCGGCATCCTCGACACGCACACCCAGCCACAGGATTTCCGGGGACAGGGGTGTCAGTTCCTCGATTCGCTGGATATAGGCGCGTGCACCGATGTAATTACTCTGGTCATAGCGCAACTGGACCATGTGCGTCAGTGCCGGAAGAAACCTGGCGTTTATCGCCAGCGCCTGGCGAAAATAGTCCTCCGCCTTCTCCATGTCCGGTATCTGCATGGCACAGGTGCCGGCATTGGTCAGTGCAGCAGAACGGCCACTGTAGACCGGGTTGCTGGCAGCCGCAATGAACCGCTCATCTGCTTTTTCATATTCGCCCTGCTTGCACAGGAACTGGCCATAATTGTTCAGGATCTGTGAGTTCTTTGGTGACAATTTCAGTGCCTTGCGGAAATGCTTCGCTGCCATGTCGTCTTCATCAAGGCGGTCATACAATACGGCAATGCCACCATGCGCACCGGCCAGGTCCGGATCCTGCTCAATGGCCTTCTCGAATTTCTTCAGCGCTACTTCCATCTCACCTTCACGCATGTAGGCGACGCCGAGTTGTACGTTGGCCCTGGCCGCCCGATGCCAGCGCGCATCGATTTGCTCCTGGTCCCTCTCCGGAGACGACGCACACCCGGCAAGCAACAATACCAGGATGGCAGCTGACAGCATTCCCTGTGGTTTTATCATCAGTGTCTCACCTTACTGGCCGCCATGTGTTTACTCCGGCGCGTGGTACAGTCCCTGAAGCGACCCGCCAGTTGCCCGCAGGCGGCATCAATATCATCACCGCGGGTCTTGCGGGTTATGGTGACGATACCGGCACGGTTAAGCAGATCAAAGAACCGGTCTACACGAGTCCTGGAACTGCGCTGGTAGCAGGTATTCGGAAACGGATTGAACGGAATAAGATTGACCTTGGCAGGCACACCCTCAAGGCAACGAATCAGTTCACGGGCATGCCCGTCACTGTCATTTACACCGGCCAGCATGACGTATTCGAATGTCACCCGGCGCCGGCCCTCACCCACATAGTCCTTGCAGGCCGCCAGCAGTTCGCGGATTGGGTACTTGCGGTTGAGTGGCACCAGTTCGTCACGCAGGGCATCGTTCGGCGCGTGCAGCGATACTGCCAGACTGACATCACAATCCTCCCGCAGCTGCCGGATGGCCGGAACAACACCCGCGGTACTCAGGGTAATACGACGTTTGGAAAGACCAAAACCGAAATCATCCTGCATGATTTGCATGGCGCGCACGACGTTGTCGTAATTCAGCAGCGGTTCACCCATGCCCATCATGACGACATTGGAAATTATCCGGTTACTGTCCGCCCGGCTACCAAGCGCCTTCGCTGCCACCCAGACCTGGGCAATGATCTCGCCGGTGGTCAGGTTGCGGTTAAAGCCCTGTTGTGCCGTGGAACAGAAACTGCAGTTCAGCATGCAGCCGACCTGTGATGACACGCACAACGTGCCACGCTCCGCCTCGGGAATAAACACGGTTTCGATACAATTACCGTCGTCAAGCTGCAGCAACCACTTGCGGGAACCGTCATCCGAAAGCTGGTCGGCAGTGACCCCGGGCATGCGGATGGTGGCGCTGTCCAGCAGGCCCGTACGCAGGTCCTTGCTGAGGTTGGTCATGTCGGCAAAATCGACCACCCCTTGCGCATAGATCCACTTCATCACCTGCGAGGCACGAAATACCTTCTCACCGCGGTCAAGGAAGAAACCTTCCAGGCCCTTGCGATCCAGATCCAGCAAATTGGGTTTGTGAGTCGCAGTCATGTTATCCGCCATGATAGTACCTGTTGCCCTGTCAGCGCGTCCGCGGGCAATCACCGTCATCACCGAAGAAGAACGCAATCTCCTCTTTTGCGGTATCCGGGCCATCGGAACCATGCACGGCATTCTCGTCAAGGCTGCTGGCAAGATCCGCCCGGATGGTGCCGGGATCGGCATCCTGCGGGTTGGTGGCGCCCATCAGCTCACGGTTTTTCATAATGGCGTTTTCGCCTTCCAGCACCTGCACCATGACGGGGCCGGAGGTCATGAATTCCACCAGGTCATGGTAAAAAGGACGTTCCTTGTGCACGGCGTAGAAGCCCCGGGCCTGTTCCTTCGTCAGGTGCAGCATCTTTGCCGCAACGATGCGCAGGCCGCCTTTTTCGAAGCGGCTGTAGATCTCGCCGATGATGTTTTTCGCAACCGCATCAGGCTTGATGATGGAAAAGGTCTGTTCGATGGCCATGCAAGACTCCGTCTGTAATCGATAAATCAGGAAACCCGCCAGAAAACGGGAGCTTAGTGAATAAAATGAGGGCGTAGTTTACCGCCGATCACGCCGCACAGGCAATGATAGTGCGGGGAAGCCATCCGGGATATTCATTCTGCCACAGAGGGCACAGAGAACACCGGGTTTAAAGGCCTTATTGCCCGGTGTTCTCTGTGCCCTCTGTGGCAGAAGACGGTTTTTACGAATTCAGGATATCCCCTCAGGAGAACACCCGGTGGGCGGTCTCGCCGATAAGGGCCGGGTTACGCACCACGTGGACGCCCAGTTCCGCCATCATGTCCATCTTGGCATTGGCGGTATCGGACTCACCGGAAATGATAGCGCCGGCATGGCCCATGCGGCGTCCCGGGGGAGCCGACACGCCGGCAACAAAGCCGACCACCGGCTTGCTCATATGCTCCTTCGCCCAGCGTGCCGCCTCGACTTCCTGCGGCCCGCCGATCTCGCCGATCATGATAACGGCATCGGTCTCCGGGTCCGCCTCGAAGGCGCGCAACACAGTCACAAAATCGGTGCCATTGACCGGGTCGCCGCCAATACCGACCGAGGTCGACTGCCCCATGCCGAGGGCGGTCATCTGCTGCACCGCTTCGTAGTTCAGGGTGCCCGAACGCGATACCACGCCGATACGACCCGGTGTATAGATGTGCGACGGCATGATGCCGACCTTGCACGCCGCCGGTGTGATAATGCCTGGCGTGTTCGGGCCGATGATGATGGCATCGCGGTCCCTGGCATAACGCTTGACGCGCACCATGTCCTGCACCGGGATGCCGTCGGCAATGACGACAATGACGCCGATGCCGGCTTCCAGTGCCTCCATGATGGCATCCGCGGCGAACGGCGGCGGCACGAAGATGCCGCTGACATCGGCGCCGGTCTCCCTGACAGCCTGTGACACGGTATCGAATACCGGCCGGTCCAGATGGGTCTGCCCCCCCTTGCCCGGCGTCACGCCAGCAACGACAGTGGTGCCATTGGCCATTGATTCCTCGGCATGAAAGGTCGCATGTTGACCGGTAAAGCCCTGGATGATGACCTTTGATTCCTTGTGTACGAATACGCTCATGAGCCGGATTCCCCGAGTTTTTCCATAACCCTGGTGGCAGCATCGTCCAGGTTATCGGCCATAATGAAATCCAGACCGGAAGCCGCCAGCATCTCCGCGCCTTTCTCGACGTTGGTCCCGGCCAGACGCACCACGATCGGCACCTCGATCTTCTGGTCCTGCATGGCCTTGATCAGGCCCTCGGCAATCCAGTCACAGCGGTTGATGCCGGCAAAGATATTCACCAGAATAATTTTCACATTCGGGTCCTGCAGCACGATACGGAAGGCATTGCCGACCTTTTCGGGTGAAGCGCCGCCACCGACATCCAGGAAGTTGGCCGGCTTACCCTTGTGGAAACTGATCGCGTCCATGGTCGCCATGGCCAGCCCGGCACCGTTGACGATACAACCGACATTGCCATCCAGCGCGATGTAGTTCAGTCCGTGACCGGTAGCCTCGACTTCTTTCGGGTCTTCTTCGTCAAAATCACGCAACTCGGTAATCGTCGGCCGGCGGTAGAGTGCATTGCCGTCGAATGACATCTTTGCGTCCAGCGCCATGAGTGTGCCGCCGTTCACTTCCGCCAGCGGGTTGATCTCGGCCATCAGCACATCCTTTTCACGGAAGCACTTGTATAACGCGCGCATCAGCTTGCTGGCTTCGTGGATCTGTTTGCCCTTGAGGCCAATGTTGGCGGCAATCTTGCGGCACTGGAATTCTATCAGGCCGATCGCCGGGTCAACGGTTTCGTGAATGACCTTCTCTGGCGTGGTCCTGGCAACCTCTTCGATATCCATACCACCGGATGCCGAGGCGATCACGGTGATACGCTGGGAACCACGGTCAATGACCATGCCCAGGTAGTATTCCTTTTTGATATCGCAGGCCTGTTCCACCAGCACCCGCTGCACCAGCCGGCCATCGGCACCGGTCTGCGGCGTTACCAGGTGGCTGCCAATCAGCTGGTCAGTGAACTGCCTGACTTCGTCCAGCGAGGCAGCGACTTTCACGCCGCCACCCTTGCCACGACCGCCGGCATGAATCTGCGCCTTGACGACCCAGCGATCTCCGCCAAGATCCTCGGCGACAGTTGCGGCATTGTCGACGTTATGGGCTACGCGTCCGTCGGGAACCGGGATACCGTAGTTTCTGAGTAATTCCTTGGTCTGGTATTCATGAATGTTCACAGCGGATAACTCCGGTTAGCGTGCTGCCAGTGATTTTTCGATTTGATTGGCCTTCTGCACCATGACTTCCGCCTGGCGGATGGAAGCGGCATCGATCAGGCGGCCATCGAGCGCCACGGCGCCACGGCCCTCCTTTGCGGCATCCTCCATGGCAACCAGAATGCGGCGGGCGCGGTCGACCTCGGATTGCGCCGGCGTAAATACCTGGTTGGCCAGTTCGATCTGTGACGGATGAATCGCCCATTTGCCCTCGACACCGAGAGCGGCAACACTTTTCGATACGGCGATGTATCCATCCGGGTCCTGAATATCCCCGAACGGCCCGTCGATCGGGCGCAGGCCATAGGCACGGCAGGCCACGACCATGCGCGAGATGGCAAAGTGCCACTGGTCACCCCAGTGACGTTCGCGTGCACCCTCATTATCCGGGTGTGTCAGCATGAAGTAATCGGGATTGGCGCCACCCATCTGCGTGGTACGTGCCTGCGTCGATGCCGCGTAGTCGGCCACACCGAACACCATGGCCTCGAGTCGTTCCGGGCAGGTCTGGGCAATACTCTCGACATTCGCCATACCAAGGGCAGTTTCAATAAGGATATGGATATTGATGGGCTTGATCTTCTTCGCCGCCTCGATCTGTTCAAGCATGGTCGAGACAAACAGGATATCAGCAGGCGAACCAACCTTCGGGATCAGGATGGTATCGAGCTTGTCACCAGCCTGTTCGACGACGTCGACAATATCACGGTAACAATAGTGAGTATCCAGGCCGTTGATGCGGATCGACACCGAGCAACTGGACCAGTCCAGGTCATTCAATGCCTCGATAATATTCTTGCGTGCCTGCGCCTTGTCATCGGGTGCAACGGCATCCTCAAGATCGAGAAAGACGAGATCGGCGCCCGCGGTCGGCGCCTTTTCAAGCATGCGGGTATTGCTGCCGGGGACAGCAAGTTCACTGCGATGCAGACGATTTCTTTCAGCCATGCCTTACCCTCAAGTCAGAGACAAAAAACCTGTCAGCTGGCCAGCAACAGCGGCCAGGAGAAAACATTTTCCAGCGGAATCAAACCGGGTGAACCAAGGCCGCGTAATATACCGGTTTGTCAGCAGTTTTTAAACGCGGCATCGGTATGTATAGCCAGCAACAGGTGGGTGACACCGCCGCCAGGGCAACTTCAATCGACAAACAAATAAACTGATAATCAGTTACTTAGTTAATATTCTTCAGGCAGTTCCAGACACCGTTTAGGTAAATCTTTTCAGCTGCGTTCCTCGATCCATGCCATCTGGATGGCTTCAAGAATGCGTTCTCCGCAATGTTCCGGATCATCGTCAAAGTCATTCAGCGCCATGACCCAGTTGCGCAGATCAACAAAATTCACATGCATCGGGTCGATATCCGGGCGGGTATCTTCCAGTTCAATTGCGATATCGAGGGTGTCGGTCCATTTCAGTGCCATACGCCATGTACTCCTGATTCTGATTTTTACCTGTTCAGTGACTCTCGCTCACCATATTGATAGTGTATTTCGGTATCTCGATGACGAGATCAGTATCATTGACCCGCGCCTGGCAACTGAGTCGTGAGTCCGGCTCCAGCCCCCAGGCCTTGTCCAGCAGGTCGTCTTCCTCTTCCTCTGCATCTTCGAGTGAATCGCCGCCTTCACGAATGTAAACATGGCAGGTTGTACAGGCACAGGATTTCTCACAGGCATGTTCGATTTCGATACCATTGGCGAGCGCGGCATCGCAAATACTGGTTCCCGACTCGGCCTCGATGACGGCACCGTCCGGGCAAAGTTCTTCATGTGGCAAAAAGATAATTTGTGGCATATCAGTTTTCGCCTTTCTGTTCAAATTCATCAATGCGATGACCGGCCATGGCCTGCCGGATACTGTTATTCATCCGACGCTCAACATACACGGCGCTGGCCTTCTCGACCGCTGCGATTGCTTCCCTGATCGCACGATTATCGCTGCCACCGCGGACTGACTCCAGATGCAGGGCCGCAACATCTATCGCGGCGCGTTCACCGGCATCCAGCATGCGATCGCCGTCCTCGGCGAGCGCTGCCCGCAGCGCCTCCAGCACCCTGTCGGCCTCGACCTGCTGTTCACGCAGGCGCCGCTGTTGCATATCTTCCTGTGCGTGCGCCATGGAGTCCTTCAACATAGTCTCGATTTCACTGTCACTCAGACCGTAGGACGGCTTGACTTCAATACTGCTTTTTACAGCCGTGGTCTGTTCTTCCGCTGTCACACCAAGCAGACCATCAGCATCCACCTGAAATGTCACCCGTATGCGGGCGCCACCGGCTACCAGCGGTGGAATATCGCGCAGTTCAAACCTTGCCAGTGAACGACAGTCACTGACCAGTTCCCGCTCACCCTGCACCACATGCAGCGACATGGCGGTCTGACCGTCCTTGAACGTCGTGAATTCCTGGGCGCGTGCCGTCGGAATCGTGGTGTTACGTGGAATAATCTTCTCTGCCAGTCCGCCCATGGTCTCCAGTCCGAGTGACAGCGGGATCACGTCCAGCAGCAGCATTTCGTCTTCCGGTTTGTTGCCGGCGAGGATATCTGCCTGGATGGCCGCGCCGACAGCAACGACCTTGTCAGGGTCGATATCCGCCAGCGGTTCCATGCCAAAAAACCCGCCGACCTTTTCACGTACGCGCGGCACACGGGTCGAACCGCCCACCATGACCACGGCCTCGATATCCTTTGCCCGGATACCGGCATCGCGTAATGCCCGTCGACAGGGGCTCAGGGTTTTCCGGATTAACGGGTCTACCAGGGTGTCGAACTGCGCGCGGGTCAGCTCGCCACTCCAGTTCCGGTCATCATCAAGTGCAACCGTCACCCCGGTGGCGGACGCTGCCGTCAGGGCCTCCTTGGCATCCCGCGCGACATGCATCAGGCGCCGCATCTGGTGATGCCCGGCATCATCACGGATACCGGCCTGCTGCATGATCCAGCCGGCGACAGCGCGATCAAAATCATCACCGCCAAGTGCGCTGTCCCCGGCCGTCGACATCACTTCGAACACGCCGCGTTTCAGGCGCAGAATGGAAATATCAAAAGTGCCGCCACCGAGATCATAAATCGCGGTAACACCCCCGGACTCACGATCGAGCCCATACGCCACTGCGGCTGCCGTCGGCTCGTTCAGCAGGCGTAACACATTGAGGCCGGCCAGGCGACCGGCATCCCTGGTTGCCTGCCGCTGGGCATCATCGAAATAGGCCGGCACGGTGATGACCACACCCTGCAATTCACCACCCAGGCTTTCCTCGGCACGTGCCTTCAATACCCGCAGGATATCGGCCGAAACCTCAACCGGACTGATATTGCCGGCAGCGGTATGCAACAACGGCATGTTGCTTTCGCCCTCGACAAACGCGTAGGGCATGTGAGTACCCACGTGTTTTACATCCTCGACGCCACGGCCCATGAGGCGCTTGACCGAGGCGATGGTGTTTAACGGGTCGGTGGTCGCGGCGGCGAGGGCCGTCTTTCCCACTTCCGGTGCACCACTGTCGCGATAACGCACGACCGATGGCAACAGGTGCTCGCCGTCGATATCCGGCAGGGTCTCCGCCACACCACTGCGCACACTGGCTACCAGCGAGTTGGTCGTACCGAGATCGATTCCAGCCGCCAGCCGGTGTTCGTGCGGCGCGGCGGATTCACCCGGTTCTGATATCTGTAACAGCGCCATGTTTGACTAGGTAAATTTTTCCAGTGTACTCAGTCCAGTTCGTCTTCCAGGGCCGCTTCCAGTTCCTGCGCCTCTTCATCAAGCCGCCGGAAAAACTGCATCTTCATGAGCGTATCGGCCACGGCGTCATGGTCGGTTTCATCCGCCTCTAGCAGCGCCTGTAAGTCACCGGCAAGGCCATCAAAGTCGCTTGTCACCCGGTCGATGACACTGCCAAGCGCCGCAAACGGATCGGCCGCAGCACGCACCTCGCCCAGCGCCTCACGCAGCTCCATCTGTTCCATCAGGAAGGCAGCATCGCTGGTGGTGTGATGCTCATCATTGAAGGTATAGCCTGTCAGCTCCAGCAAATAGCGGCCGCGCCGCAACGGGTCCTTCAGTACCTGATAACCCTCGTTGACCCGGGTGGCCTGCTGCATCGACAGCCGCCGCTCCTGGTCGCTGGCATTCACGAAGCGGTCAGGATGCACCGCACGCTGCAACTCACGATAGCGGCTGTCCAGTTGCGCCAGATCAACCGTAAAGGACTGCGGCAACCCGAATAACCCGAAATGCGTTGAGGACAAATCCACAGCCATGAAACAACCGTCAGGTTAGCGCGTAAACCAGCGGACGCTGATATCAGACGTTGAAACTTTCCCCGCAGCCACACAGATCCTTGACGTTGGGATTGTTGAACTGGAAACCCTCGTTCAGACCTTCCTTTGCATAATCCAGTTCGGTGCCATCGAGATACACCAGTGACTTGGGGTTAATCAGTATCTTGACGCCATGATCTTCAAAGACGGTGTCGCCCGCTTCGATCTCGTCGGCATATTCGATGACATAGGCCATACCGGAACAACCCGTAGTCTTGATGCCGAGACGCAGGCCTACGCCCTTGCCGCGTTTGTCGAGGAAGGCCTTGACGCGGGACGCTGCGGCTTCGGTCAGTGTAATTGCCATGCTGATCGCCCTTTCAGTCTAGTGTGCAGCCCACTGCACAGTATCCAGGTCAACACCGTCCTTGTACATTTCCCACAGCGGCGACAGGTCACGCAACTTGCCTACCTTGTCATGGAGCCGCTCGATGATGTAATCAATTTCATCCCCGGTCGTATAGCGGCCAATGGTAAAACGCAGTGAACTGTGTGCCAGTTCATCATTGCGGCCAAGCGCACGCAGCACGTAGGACGGCTCCAGACTGGCACTGGTACAGGCGGAACCTGATGACACGGCCATGTCATTCAGCGCCATAATGAGGCTTTCGCCTTCAACAAAATTGAAACTGACATTCAGATTGCCCGGCACGCGGTGATCGTAGTCGCCATTCAGGTAAACCTCTTCCATGTCCTTGAGTCCGTCCCACAGGCGGTCGCGCAGTGTTTGAATACGGGCTTCCTCCTCGACCATTTCTTCCCTGGCAATACGGAAGGCCTCGCCCATGCCGACAATCTGGTGTGTTGCCAGGGTGCCGGAGCGCATGCCACGCTCATGCCCGCCACCATGCATCTGCGCCTCGAGGCGAACGCGCGGTTTACGGCGTACGTACAGGGCGCCGATGCCCTTCGGACCGTAAATCTTGTGTGCCGAGAATGACATCAGGTCAACCTTGAGCACCTGCAGGTCAATCGGCAGCTTGCCGGCACTCTGGGCGGCGTCGACATGGTAGATAATCTTGCGCGAACGGCACAGTTCGCCGATGGCGGCAATATCCTGGATAACACCGATCTCGTTGTTCACGTGCATGACAGACACGAGGATGGTGTCATCACGCATGGCAGCCTCCAGTCTGGCAAGATCCAGCAGGCCGTTGGGCTCGGGATCCAGGTAGCTAAGCTCGTAGCCTTCACGCTCCAGCTGGCGGCAGGTATCCAGCACCGCCTTGTGCTCGGTCTTCATGGTAATGATGTGATTGCCCTGCTTCTTGTAGAAGTGCGCAGCGCCCTTGATGGCCAGATTGTCGGATTCGGTCGCACCGGACGTCCAGACAATTTCCCGCGGGTCGGCATTGAGCAGTGCAGCGACGTGATTACGGGCTACCTTGACGGCATCGTCTGCCTGCCAGCCAAAGGTGTGCGAACGTGATGCCGGGTTGCCAAACTGGCCCTGGCGTGTCAGGTAGGTACACATCTTCTCTGCAACACGCTCATCAACCGGAGTTGTTGCGGAGTAGTCCATGTAAATCGGGATACTGATATTCATACTTCAAATCCTGTCAGTAGTTTATTGCCGGCGCCATCAGGCCACTGTCTTTTTCAACGGCAGGGAAGCAAGATTCGCGCTTGCCTGCTGTCGACGAATCACCACAGATACATCGTCCCGCCGGATAAAACCGGCGAGGGTAATGTTGTCGAGAAAAGCATAGATTTCGTTACCGAGTTTCGCCCAGAGCTCATGGGTGAGACAGCGCTCACCGTCCTGGCAGTCCTCGTTACCGGCACACTGGGTTGCATCGATACCTTCGCCAATGGCGGTAATGACATCAGCCACGGAAATATCATCCGGCTTGCGTGACAGCCGGTAGCCGCCACCCGGACCGCGCAGGCCCTCGACCAGGCCGTGCTTTTTCAGGCGTGCGAACAGCTGTTCCAGGTAGGACAGCGAGATACCCTGATTCTCGGAAATATCCGCCAGCGTCACCGGCCCTTCGGGGTAATGAATGGCGAGATCCAGCATGGCTGTTACGGCGTAACGACCTTTTGTTGATAAACGCATGATTTCTGACCTGAATAAGTACCTGATCAGCCGTCATCAGGGGTAACGTGAAATAACCTAGTAAAATGATCAGGTATAAGTATGCGGTAATCCTGAACGACTATCAAGTCGCAGCATCGGAAGGCACGGCGGAAAGACCCGATAAAAAATCAGGATTCTGCAATCAGCAGCGAGGGCTCCAGTGCCGCATCCGCATCATCAATACATATCGAGGCACTGTCGGGGTGGAAACGATGCCCCTGCAGCAGGCAGTACCCCAGCCATTTCTGCAGAAAGCGGTTCATGCGCCATTTCTCATCAATTGTATAGCGGTGATACATGCGGTTGTACTCGGCATGGCGCAGCCCGCGGCGGCGGCCACAGGCAATGACCTCGCCGACCTGGGCATCATGGTAAATGCGCACTCGCATGTCAGGGGCCGGGAAACGTCCCTCTTCATCATGAAACCGGTAGGTAAGATTCAGGGTAGTTGTAAACTTGCAGCGTTCGGCAATACGCAGGTACAGGTCCAGCGCACCCGGCGTACTGGAGACAACCGCGGCAGGAATGTTGTCCAGATCAGGCACCAGATTGCGCAGCCTTATATAGTTACATTCATACAATTCCATCAGACCGGCAAACGTCCGCGGCGGAATGGTATAAATGTCAGCTTGTCGCAATGTGCATCTCATCTTGCCATCATAGCATGCCGGATAAAATAACTGCCTCTATACATGCATCCTGATTTATAGTAACGGGATAAATATCGGCGCAATGCGACAGATCTTGATTGCGGTCCCTGCTGCGCCCGCACGCCAGTTGAAACAATGACAAACACCAGCCATACACCGGATAACGGCATCATCGAACTGCTGCGGAGGCAACTGCCGGCAGAGTGTGTACTGTCGTCAGTCGAAGAACTGCGCCCCTATGAATGTGATGGCCTGTCGGCCTACCGTAACCTGCCGCTGGTCGTCGTCATCCCGGAAACCCTGGACCAGGTACGGACCGTACTGCAACTGTGTTCGGCAAATCGTGTGGCAGTCGTTGCCCGTGGCGCCGGCACCGGTCTGTCAGGCGGTGCCCTGCCAATATCCGATGGCGTCCTGTTGAGCATGGCGCGCTTCAAACGCATCATTGATATCGACACCGAAAACCGCACGGCCCGTGTACAACCCGGGGTAACCAATCTGTCGATATCAGCAGCAGCCGCACCCCATGGTTTGTATTACGCGCCGGACCCCTCTTCGCAGATTGCCTGTTCCATTGGCGGCAACGTCGCGGAAAATGCCGGTGGTGTACATTGCCTGAAATACGGTCTGACCGTGCATAACATCCTGCGGCTCGAAATACTCACCATGGACGGCCAGCGCCTGACCATTGGCAGCCAGGCACTGGACAGTCCCGGCTATGACCTGCTGGCACTGCTGACCGGTTCCGAGGGCCTGCTCGGTATCATCACCGAAATCACGGTCAAGCTGCTGCCGCTGCCGCAAGCCGCGCAGGTGGTACTGGCCGCGTTCGATTCCGTAGAAGCCGCCGGCACTGCGGTAACTGCCACCATTGCCAGTGGCATTATCCCGGCAGGGCTGGAATTACTCGACAATCCGGCCATCAAGGCCGTGGAAAAATTCACGCATACCGGTTATCCGGAACAGGCCGCTGCCATCCTGCTGTGCGAAGTCGATGGTTCACAGGATGATGTCGATACCCAGATCAAACGTATCAACCAGGTGTTCAGGGATGCCGGCGCCACCGAACTGCAGGTGTCACACAACGAGACCGAACGCCAGCGCTTCTGGGCCGGACGCAAGGCAGCCTTCCCGGCCATGGGCCGCCTGTCACCCGATTATTACTGCATGGATGGCACCATCCCGCGCAAGCACCTGGCCAGGGTATTGAACGGTATCGCCAGCCTGTCCGCGGAATACGCTCTGCCCATCTGCAACGTGTTTCACGCCGGTGATGGCAACCTGCATCCGCTGATCCTGTACGATGCCAATACCGCCGGTGAACTGGAGCGTACCGAAGAACTCGGCGGCAAAATACTGGAACTGTGCGTCGCGGTCGGTGGCACGATCACCGGCGAACACGGTGTCGGACTCGAAAAAATCAACCAGATGTGCGTACAGTTCAACAGTGAGGAACTGACACAATTTCACGCCGTCAAGCATGCCTTCGACCCGCAGTCCCTGCTCAATCCCGGCAAGGCAATCCCGACACTGCACCGCTGTGCCGAGTTCGGCGCCATGCACGTACATGGCGGCAAACTGCCACACCCGGAACTCGAGCGCTTCTGACAGCATGGAACAACTGATTGCGTCATACCGCGAGACACTGGCATCTGCCACGCAGAGTGACACGGCGTTGCGTATTCATGGCAGCAACAGCAAGGCATTCTACGGCCGTCCTGTAAATGCCACCGCACTGGATGTCAGCGGCTACACGGGCATCCTCGACTATTCACCCCCGGAACTGGTGGTATCGGCACGCGCCGGCACCCGCCTGGCAGACCTGGACGCAGCGCTGGCAGCAGAAAACCAGCTGCTGCCATTCGAACCGCCCCGTTTCGGCCCTGATGCCACCCTTGGCGGGACCATTGCCTGCGGCCTGTCCGGACCGCGCCGTCCCTATGCCGGCGCCGCACGCGACTACGTACTGGGTATTACCTGCCTGAACGGCAAGGGTGAATTACTGCGCTTTGGTGGCCAGGTCATGAAAAACGTGGCCGGCTATGACCTGTCACGCACCCTGACCGGTTCACATGGAACCCTGGCGGTACTGCTCGACATCACACTCAGGATCCTGCCGCGCCCGGAAACCGAACTGACACTGTGCCGGCCTGCCGATGAAGCCGGCGCCATACGGTTATTCAACCGCTGGGCGGGACAACCGCTGCCGCTGTCGGCCGGCTGTTATCACAACGGCCGCCTGCTGGTACGTCTGTCCGGCTTTGAACAGGGCGTCCGCGCTGCTGCTGCAACAGTCGGTGGCGACGAGGTCACGGACGGCCAGTCATACTGGGAAAGTCTGCGTGAGCACCGGCTGGATTTCTTCAGCGGAGAACAACCCCTGTGGCGGCTATCGGTACCGCCAGCGACGCCACCACTGCAACTGGAAGGCCAACCCCTGCTCGACTGGGGTGGTGCGCAGCGGTGGCTGACAAGCGACCTGCCAGCCAGCACCATCCGCGCAGCGGCAACCGCAGCCGGCGGCCATGCCACCTGTTTCCGTGCTGCCGGCCGTGACGATGTCTTCCAGCCACTGTCAGCTGACATGCTGGCCCTGCAGCAACGCCTGAAGGCCAGTTTCGATCCGGCCGGCATCCTCAATCCCGGCCGCATGTACCCCGGCCTGTAAGTGTTATGCAGACCTCGCTGACAGCCAGCTTTCTCGAGACCCCGGCCGGCAAGGCTGCTGACGAAATCCTGCGCAACTGCGTGCACTGCGGTTTCTGCAACGCCACCTGTCCGACCTACCAGCTGACCGGCGACGAACTCGACGGACCGCGCGGGCGTATCTATCTCATCAAGCAGATGCTGGAAGGCAACACACCGTCGGCAGCCACCCGCATTCACCTCGATCGCTGCCTGACCTGTCGGGCCTGCGAAACCACCTGCCCGTCCGGCGTCGAGTACCACACTCTGCTCGATACCGGCCGCGAATTGATTGAGACACGCGTGCCGCGTCCGGTGATGACTCAACTGCAACGCTGGCTGCTCCGCAAGGGGCTGACCAATCGCCGGCTGTTCACGTCGGCGCTGCGGCTTGGTCAGGCATTGCGGCCGCTTCTGCCGGCAACACTCAGGCAGAAAATCCCGCTACGCCAGGCACACCGGCAAGCGGCGCTGTTTCACGCCCACCCGCGCAGCATGCTGCTGCTCGACGGCTGTGTGCAGCCGGCACTGGCCCCGAGTATCAACACCGCCACCCGCAGGGTCCTCGATGCGCTCGGGATCAATACCATTATTGCCCGCAACAGCCGCTGTTGCGGCGCCGTCAGCCACCACCTTGGCGCAGGCAATGAGGCCCGGCGATTCATGCGCCGCAATATCGATGCCTGGTGGCCGGCAATCAACAACGGTGCCGAGGCCATCGTTATTACCGCCAGCGGTTGTGCCCCCATGGTCAAGGACTACGGCACGCTGCTGGCAGACGACCCTGACTATGCTGACAAGGCAGCCCGTGTCAGTGCACTGGCAAAGGATATCAGTGAAGTGATTGCGGCCGAACCAATCGATAAACAACTGGCAAGCGACGCCAATAGACAGGCCATCGCCTTTCATTCACCGTGCAGTCTGCAACACGGTCAGAAAATTACCGGCAGCGTGGAGACCATACTGCAAAAAGCGGGCTACCGCCTGCAGCCGGTTGCCGACAGCCACTTGTGCTGCGGCTCGGCCGGCACCTGGTCTATCCTGCAACCGGCCATGGCAAATGAGTTGCGTGACAACAAGCTGGCCGCCCTGCAGGCCGGTCAACCGGATATCATCGCCACCGCCAATATCGGCTGCCTGATGCACATGGCCAGTCATGCACAGGTGCCGGTCAAACACTGGATTGAACTACTGGAACCCGAGGCAAATTGAATATGACCGAACTCCCGCTGTTGATCGAGCCCGAAACCCTGGAATCAGTCATGGGTACCGATAATATCCTGATCGTTGACCTGTCCAAATCCAGCACCTACCGCAAGCTGCACATCCCGGGTGCTGTATGGCTCGACTATTCGCAGATCATCGCTGTCAACAAACCGGTCATGGGGTTGCTGCCGGATTACGACAAGCTGCAGCGGCTATTTTCCGCTATCGGCATCGGCCCGGATACCCATGTCATCGCCTGTGATGACGAAGGTGGTGGCAAGGCAGCGCGGTTGTTGTGGACACTGGAATGTGCCGGACATCGGCACATGTCATTGCTGAATGGCGGCCTGCATGCCTGGGCCAACGAAGGCCACGCCTGTAACGATGCGCCTGTGACACCGGTGGCAGCGGATTTCCGGGTTACACACAATACTTCACCCTGCGCTGACAGCGATTACATACGCGAGCGTCTCGATGATGACAACATCGCCCTGCTGGATGTCCGCAGCCCGGCGGAATTTGATGGCAGCAAGAAATTTGCCGAGCGTGGCGGCCACATCCCCGGTGCCATGAACATGGAATGGACCCATGCCATGGACCAGTCACGCAACCTGCGTTTCAAACCGGATGACGAACTTAATGCCATGCTGGCGGAACTCGGTATCACCCCGGACAAGGAAATCATCACCTACTGCCAGACCCATCACCGTTCGGCGCATACCTACGTCGTGCTGAAACACCTGGGCTTCCCGCAGGTCAGGGGTTACCCGGGTTCCTGGTCGGACTGGGGCAACAATCCGGACCTGCCGGTCGAATAAACCAAGGAGAACGGCCAGACAGACCGCCACTACGGTTAATTGCTTTTTAAAACATGAGATATCTTCTTATCCTATCAACTTGTATTTACCTGTGATCACACGCACGAGTGCATATATGCATACCCTAACCGGCATTTCGCCAAAAGATTGGCGAAAGTTGCATGCCATTTATATCTATTTGTTTATTTACAATTAATTAGCAGATTTTATGGTTTCAGAAATGCCCAAATGAGTAAAGTTCTTAATAACGAATTCTGGCAAACCTTACAAATCATAAATATGGCAGCAGATGCAGGACTAATGAAGTACAGCCCAGGATTATCGGGTAAGCCGGTTTGTCTGTCGTTGAGCTTCACAAGCCCGGCCCAACCTGCCGCTGCTTACAGCTTGAAGAAATGCTCGCGGTAATGTAGCAGTTCCCGGATCGAATCCCGGGTGTCATCCAGCGCCAGGTGCGAACTGTCCTTCTTGAAGCCCCTGGCCACATCCGGCGCCCAGCGCATCGCCAGTTCTTTCACTGCACTGACATCCAGATTGCGGTAATGGAAGAAGCGCTCCAGCTCGGGCATGCAGCGCGCCATAAAACGCCGGTCCTGGCAGATGCTGTTACCACACATGGGTGACTTGTTCGCCGGGACGTACTGTGAAAGGAAGTCCAGTGTCCGCTGTTCGGCCTGCCGCTCGGTAATGGCACTTTTCCTGACTCGCTCGGTCAGGCCGGAATTACCGTGCTGGCGGGTATTCCATTCATCCATGCCATTGAGTATCCCGTCCGACTGGTGAATCGCCAGCATCGGTCCCTCGGCAAGGATATTCAGCTTGCTATCGGTAACGATCGTGGCAATTTCAATGATGTAATCATTCATCGTATCCAGGCCCGTCATTTCCAGGTCAATCCAGACAAGATTGTTTGCATCCTGCGTCATAGATAACAGCATCCTTCTTGAACGTGTGGTTGTCTCGTATTGTACCAGAGGCTACTCTTGCACAAGCAGACCATAGGAACAACACGTATGCCAAATACCTTTACCATCCTGTTTATAGCGGCACTGGCCGTTTCCATACTGGTGCAGCTATGGCTGGCCATGCGACAGCAGGCACATGTTCGCTCCAATCGTGCACAGGTGCCGCCGGCTTTTGCCGAACGTATCCCGCTGGAAGATCATCACAAGGCCGCCGACTACACCGTCACCAGGGCACGCTTTGGCATGCTGGAGCTCGTCTACAGCGGCCTGCTGCTGATCGGCTGGACCCTCGGTGGTGGCCTGGAATGGCTCGACCGGGCCTGGCTTGGCATTGGCCTTGCCCCCCTCTACACCGGTGTCGCATTCATGCTCAGCGCCATGGTGATCATGTCCCTGCTGGACCTGCCATTCAGCCTTTATCACACCTTCGTAATTGAAGAGCGCTTCGGCTTCAACCGCACCACGGTGGCAACGTATATCGGTGACCTGTTGAAACAGGCACTGCTCATGGCCGTCATCGGCACACCGATGATCCTGCTGGCGCTGTGGATCATGCAATCATCAGGCGATCTGTGGTGGCTGTATGTCTGGATTGCCTGGATGTCTTTCTCACTGATCATGTTCTGGGCCTATCCCGCTGTCATCGCGCCGCTGTTCAACAAGTTTGCACCGCTTGAAAACGAGAACCTGAAGACACGTATCCAGGCATTGCTGGACAAATGCGGCTTCAAGAGCAAGGGTATCTTCGTCATGGACGGCTCCAGGCGCTCGGGGCACGGCAACGCCTATTTCACCGGCTTTGGCCGTAACAAACGCATTGTATTCTTTGACACCCTGATCGACAGCCTCGAACCCGGCGAAGTGGAAGCCGTACTCGCACATGAACTCGGTCATTTCAAACGCAAGCATATCCAGAAACGCCTGCTGACGACGGTGGCGATGAGCCTTGCCGGTCTTGCCCTGCTGGGCTGGCTGGCGACGCAAACCTGGTTCTATACCGGCCTGGGCGTCAGTCAACCATCGGACTGGATGGCATTGATGCTGTTCATGCTGGTTTTGCCGACATTCACCTTCTTCCTGCAGCCGTTGATGGCGCGCCTGTCACGCAAACACGAGTTCGAGGCCGACGCCTATGCGATCAGGCAGTCAGACGGCAATGACCTGATCACGGCACTGGTGAAGATGTACAAGGAAAATGCCAGCACCCTGACACCCGATCCGCTGTATTCTGCCTTCCATGATTCACACCCGCCAGCGCCGGTGCGAATCGCCCATATATCCGGTAACATATAATCATGCTTACGGAGCCAGCTATGAATCGACTGTTACAAGCAACCGGACTCGCCCTGCTGCTGTGCCTGCCGACGGTACAGGCAGCCGATATCAGCAAGGGCAAAAAACTCGTCAATGACAACTGCATGAGCTGCCATGATGACAGTGTGTATACACGCAAGGACCGGCGCGTTACCAGCATGAAAGGTCTGCAGAAACAGGTAAAACGCTGCAAGCTGAACCTTGGACTGAAATGGTTCGATGATGATGTTAACGATGTTGTGAGCTACCTGAACAACAAGTACTACAAGTTTAAATAACATTCATGGCCAACAGCGACCTGCTCAACAAACACTGCCAACCCTGCGAGGCCGGCGACACACCATTAGCCGATGATCGGGTATCTGAACTATTAACCAACCTGCACAGTGACTGGCATATCGATGAGGCCGGCAAGGAAATCAGCCGCACCTTCAAGTTCAAGAACTACTACCAGACCATGGCCTTCGTCAATGCGCTGGCCTGGATCGCACACGGTGAAGACCACCACCCGGATATCGAGGTCGGCTATAACCGCTGCCACGTGCGCTACAGTACCCATGCCATCGGCGGTCTGTCCGGCAACGACTTCATCTGCGCAGCCAAAATCGATGCCCTGCTGCCCGAGCCGACGTAAACACCGGACATAATCCGTCTGCATGCCCGCTCCCAGCAACAACGACAACCGAACCACTATACAAGACACATCCACCGGCCTGGTCATTGTTAATTACGGCAAGTCCCTGCTGGTCGAGAACAGTGATGGCAGGCTGCATCGCTGCGTGGCACGCCGTAACCTCGACACCATTGTCAGTGGTGACTGCGTCAACTGGGAAGCCACTGGCGATGGCGAGGGTGTCATCACCTCGATTGAACCCCGTCACAGCATACTGACACGTACCGATATTGCCGACCGGTCACGGCCGCTGGCCGCCAACATCGACCAGATCATTATTGTTGCCGCCCCCGAACCGGCACTCGATGAGTTCCTGATCGACAAATACACCATCGCCGCCGAACTGACCGGCATGATACCCTGCATCGTTATCAACAAGGCAGACCTGCTTGATACGGACATGCGCGGTGAACTTGAAACCCGTCTTGATGACTATGCCGCCATCGGCTACCGGGTAATTTTTACCAGCGCGTTGCAAGGCGATGGCCTGGAGAGCCTCTCGGACCAGCTGCAAGACAAGACCAGCATCCTGGTCGGCCAGTCCGGGACCGGCAAATCATCACTGATCAAGCGCCTGCTGCCGGATCTGGATATCGCCATCGGCAAACTGTCGGATGCCTCCGGCCAGGGCCGACACACCACCACGACCACCACGCTGTACCACCTGCCGCACGGTGGCGATCTGATCGATTCGCCGGGCGTGCGCGACTTCCGTCTCGGCCGGGTGGAAGCCGGCGCGCTGGCAAGCGGTTTCCGGGAATTCCATTCCTTGCATGGCCAGTGCAAATTCCACAACTGCCGCCACCTGTCGGAACCCGAATGTGCCATTATCGAGGCTGCCGGGAACGGCAAGATCAGTGCACGACGCCTGGAGAGCTACCATCGACTGTTGGCAACAACAGGCAGCTCGCCTTGACAGAAATCAATGGATAATCCGGCCTTCCGGGTTATGCTATATATCAACAGGACAACGTAACCGGCAGATCAAGGAGACAGAATTTGCAAAGGCACAGCAACATTTTCGGCATACTGCTTGTAATAACGCTTATCGCCGGTATACCTGCTTTGGCATGGTCGGGTCCTGCCTCATTACCGGAGACCATCATGTCGGGACCGGGTGTTACCGAGTGGGATATCAGCAATGCCGGTGGCACCTCCAGCGGGGACGCCTTCATCGGCAGCTGTGATGGTTCGGTCGGACTGGCCATCGACGATGCCACCAGTGCCAATGGTTCCGGTGACGCCTACGACACGGCCTGGCAGGTGTTCATCGACAGCCAGATCTTCGAGGCGCCCGATCCGGTCGGTATTACCGGTAACGTCATGACCGCCGGGCCGGCAATGGTCGGTGTGGCCAACCTGCCGGTAACGGTTGAATACCTGTTCTCCGATACCGTGCAGGCAGCACGTATCCGCGTGCTGTTCGAGAACACCTCGGGCAACGACATCAACATCACGGTCGAGGTGCCGGTAAATTTCGGCTCCGATGCTGCAACGACACTGGAAGCCACCTCATCAGGCGACCTTGTCTTTGGTATCGATGACCGCTGGATCGTAACCTCCGACGGCGCACCAGCGGGTGACGCGGTCAACACAACGGTGATCTTCGGGCCGGACAACCCTGTCGAGCTACCGACCGCAGTCACCAACACCGTGTGTGACAGCTCCGGTACCGAGGGTGCCGGCATGACCTTCGAGATCAAGATACCGGCGAACTCGATTCGTGCGCTGATGTTTTTTGCCGGCCTTGGCAGTATCGAAGGCATTACCAACACGATTATTGGCGCCATTAACAGTGCCGCCATGTTTGATGACACGGACAACATCGACCCCAGCCTGATCGGTGACCTGGACCCCACCGAACTCGACCAGATCCTGAACTGGCGATTTATCCGGGAAGGGAAAGTCAAGGTTTCCAGCGGTGGCGGCGGCGGTGGCTGCAGCCTGCAGGCTGCAGCCGGACCCGATCCGTTGCTGCCAGCGCTACTGGCCGTGTTGTCACTGCTGTTTATTTACCGGTACAGCGGCAGACGACAGCGCTGAGGTACACACACAGAATTGCACCCTGAGTAGGAGCGAATTCATTCGCGATGTGTTTGTTGTATTTCACTTGCTGATCGCGACTGAAGTCGCTCCTACGGTGTCTGTTTGTAATGATGAGGGACAGCAGTGAATCTGCATGGAAAGGGCCTGATCAGCCCGGCGGCCAGCCCATTGCCCGTCCACCCAGCAGGTGCAGGTGGAGGTGATACACGGACTGGCCCGCTTCCGGGTTACAGTTCATCACCATGCGGTAGCCCCGCTCGGCGATACCTTCGTCTGCTGCAATCTGTTTCGCTGCCAGGTACATTTTCCCCACGACCATCGCGCTGGACTCGTCCAGGTCATTAGTGGTGGCAATGTGGGCCTTCGGGACCAGCAGCACATGGGTCGGTGCATGTGGATTGGCATCGCGGAATGCCAATACATCATCGTCCTCGTAGACCACGTCCGGCTTGATCTCACCGCTCACCATCTTGCAGAAAATACAGTCACTCATGGATTCCACCCTTGTTGGAAATCTGGATTAGATAACTACAAGTCCTGCCGTCCGGCAAAGGCATGTGACAGGGTATTGCCATCAATATATTCCAGTTCACCGCCCATCGGCACACCGTGGGCAATGCGGGTCACGCGCACACCCTGCACATGCGCCAGTTCACCGATGTAGTGCGCCGTGGCCTCACCCTCGACTGTCGGGTTGGTTGCCAGGATCAGCTCACTGATCTCGCCGGCTTGCAGCCGTGCAGCCAGCTTGTCCAGACCCAGTGCCTCCGGGCCAATGCCGTCCAGTGGTGACAGGTGGCCCATCAATACGAAATACAGTCCCCGGTAGCCGATTGACTGCTCCAGTGCCAGTACGTCTGCCGGTGTTTCCACGACGCACAGCAAACTGCGATCGCGGCGGTCGCTGGCACACAGGTTGCACACCTCATCCTCGCACAGGGTCCGGCAATCGCGGCAATGCCCGACCTGCTCGACTGCCTGTTGCAATACCTCGGCCAACCGGCTACCGCCATCGCGATCATGCTCGAGAATATGGTAGGCCATGCGCTGGGCGGATTTCGGCCCGACACCCGGCAGGCATCGAAAAGATTCAATCAGCTGCCCGATCAGGCGGGAGGAACTCATCAGTCAGGTCAGAACGGCAGTTTCATACCCGGCGGCAGGTTCAAACCACCGGCAAGACCGGACATGCTTTCCTGCGTTGCAGCTTCAACCTTGTGGACGGCATCGTTGATCGCGGCCGCCACCAGGTCTTCCAGCATATCCTTGTCATCACCCAGCAGGCTGTCGTCAATGTTTATCCGCCGCACCTCGTGCTTGCCGGTCATGACCACACTCACCATGCCACCACCGGATTCACCCGTCACTTCCATTTTGGCAAGCTCATCCTGGGCCTTCTGCATGCTGGCCTGCATTTCCTGGGCCTGCTTCATCAAGTTACCTAAACCACCTTTCATACCAAGTTCCTCGCTGGCTCTGTCTGTTTTCAGTCGCGCGGGCGGATCGAATCATAGTTGATCGTCGCACCGAAATTGTCCTGGAACGCGCGGATATTCTCGTCCTGTTCGATAGATGCAACGGCCTGCGCCTGCCGTTCCGTCTGCTCGCGCACCTGTTTGAGCGCGGGTGTTTCAGTTGCAAGCTGCTCGGTCTCGCCCACCGTCAGCTTGATGTTGCGGCTGTAGTAGCCACTCAACGCCGCCTCAACCTGTTTGACGCGGTCCGGGTTTTTCAGGTGGCTGTGTGCCGGGTCCAGCGACAGCCGCACACTGGTCTCCGTGATATCCTGCAGCACACAATTATTGGCCAGCTCGCGCGCCACGGCCTTCAGGTTCAACTGACTGACAATGTCAGACCAGCCTGCCTTGTCATTCGAATCCGCTGCCGTCGCCGTGACTGGCGGTTGCTCATCCGCTGCCGCCCTGGCCTGTGTTTTCTGTTTGACGACGGCCGGCTGCGCGCTCATACCGGTCTGGCGAGGCTGGCGACTGGCAGCGGCGTCTGGCTGGAACGCCAGCATCCGCAGCATCACCATCTCGAAACCACCGCGTGGTTCCGGTGACAACGACAGATCACGCCGCCCGATCAGACCAATCTGGTAGTACAACTGCACATCCTCGGGCGTCATGGCACCGGTCAATGCAACGACAGCATCGCGGTCATCGAAACTGTCATCGATGGCATCAGGCAGCGCCTGCGCCACGGCAATGCGCTGCAGCACCGACAACAGATCGGCCAGTAACGCCGCATAGTCCGGTGCAAATGCGTCCGCCTTGCCAATCTCCTCGAGCAGGTCCGCGGCATTATTGTCGGCCAGCGCCTGTAACAGCCGGTAGACCGCATCACGTTCGATGGTGCCGAGCATGCTGCGCACTTCGGCCTCACGCAGCTCGCCATTGCCATAGGCAATCGCCTGGTCCAGCAGACTCAAGGCATCACGCATACTGCCATCGGCTGAAAACGCGAGCTGGCGAATGGCACCATCTTCCGCGCCGACGGACTCCCTGCCGAGAATATCCTGCAACTGCCCGCTGATCTGGGATGCCGTCAGGCTTTTCAGGTTGAACTGCAGACAACGTGACAGGATGGTCACCGGCAGTTTTTGCGGGTCAGTAGTCGCCAACAGGAATTTTACATGCGGTGGCGGCTCTTCCAGGGTCTTCAACAAGGCATTGAAGCTGTGCGTGGACAACATGTGCACCTCGTCCACCAGGTACACCTTGTAGCGGCCGCGGGTCGGAGCATACTGGACATTCTCCAGCAACTCGCGGGTATCCTCGACCCTGGTGCGCGAAGCCGCATCCACCTCGACCAGGTCAATGAAGCGGCCTTCATCGATCTCGGTGCAGGCACTGCACTGCCCGCAGGGTGTCGAACTGACACCGTCTTCACAATTCAGGGATTTGGCAAAGATGCGGGCAATGGTGGTCTTGCCCACACCGCGGGTACCGGTGAACAGATAGGCATGGTGCAGGCGGTCATTATCAAGCGCATTAACCAGCGCCTGCCGGACGTGCTCCTGGCCGACCAGTTCGCTGAAATTACGTGGGCGCCATTTGCGCGCCAGAACCTGGTAGCTCATTATCTGATTACGTTTTTGTAAGGTGCGCCATTCGGATTATCACTGTTGTTTGCTGGTGCGTACGGCGCACCCGGTACCGCAACATTCACCGGCAAAATAATGGAGGCGACCTGTACCAGCCACACCCCGGCGCCCGAGTCCACTGCTGCCGCTGCTCCCTTCCGGGCCTGACGGGGTTCACAGCTTATCGTCGCGAGGGGACCGGCACAAGCCACCATAAACTCAACTGGACAAGCTGGGTATTATAGAGCCTGGGGGCCTGCGATATTCCACGAAAAGGCAATGAAAATGCCATGACAGCAGGAATATCAAGTTTTGGGGGCATCCTGCAGCAATTCATTGACCTGCACCAGGTCCGTGTCCTCCAGAATGCCGGCCGCCTGTTTCAGCTTCAGCGTATTCAACAGGTAGTCGTAGCGGGAACGGGCATGGTCACGCCGCACACGCAGCAACTCACGCTGCGAATCCAGCACATCGACAATGGTGCGCGTGCCGACCTCGAAACCGGCCTCGGAAGCCTCCAGCGCCTTCTCGCTCGAGACCCGTGCCTGCCTCAACGCCTTGACCTTGCTGAGTTCGGCCTGCACACCGCGGAAACTGTCGCGTGACTGGCGCTCTACTTCGCGGCGTATCCGCACCTTCTCATCCTGTATCTGTTCATAGCGGAAACGCGACTCCCGGGTCTGTGACGATACCAGCCCGCCCTGGTAGACCGGCAGCACCACTTCCAGACCAATGGCGCTGTCATTGCGCTTCAAGGGCACCAGCCCTCCGAAGTTGTTGTTGCGATGGGTGTAATCGGCTGTCAGGTCAACCGTCGGGTAATGGCCGGACCGCTTGATCTCGATCTCCTGACGCGCCGCCTCGGTAGCCGCCCGTGCCGCCAGGATCAGCGGGTTCTGTTCCAGCGCAGTGTCGACCCATTCCTGCTTGACTGCCGGCTCAGGCCCGACAAGTGGAATTTCCGGGCGCAGGATTTCCATTGTCCCCGGCGATTCACCCGTCAGTTCACGCAGTGCCTCGCGGGCGTCATCCAGCAGTTTCCCGGCATTGATCTCGTCACTGACGGCCGTGTCATAGCGCGCCTGGGCCTCATACACATCGGTGATTGCGGCCAGTCCAACCTCAAATCGTTGTTGCGCCTGCTCCAGCGTGCGCGCAATCGCCGCTTTGTCCGCCTTGACGAATTCAAGATTATCCATTGAACCGAGCACGACGAAATAACGGGTCACCACCCGGATAACCAGTTCCTGGTAGGCGGACTCCAGTTCGGCATCTGCCTGTGCCACCCGGCTGTCGGCCTGCTCCAGTGCAATAAAACGGTCACGATGATAGACCGACTGCCGCAGGCTCGCGGAATAAACCTTGTTGGTGTAGTAGGTGTTTTCCTTTTCGCCGGGAGCCGGCTTGCGATCATGAAAACGGTTGCGGGAAACATCGGCCCGCAGATTGATATCAGGCAACAATACGGCGAGGCTTTGCGGCACCACTTCAAGCGCGGCATCATGAGTTGCCATCGCTGCCTGGTACTGCGGGTCGGAATCCAGTGCCAGACCAAATATCGAGACCAGGTCATCGGCCCGGGCAGACACCGAAATCAGCAGTACACCCGTCAACAGCACGGACAATAACTGCCGCAGACAGATATCCGTTGTGGCTGACAGCAGAGCTGGACGTGAAACACGGCCTGTGTGGGAAGAGCGAACAATCATGCCCTGCGTTCCGATAGTGATGTGAGTTTACTGGTAACAATGCCCGCATCGGGCAGCTGTAATTTGACGCTGAAGAATAATGTGACGCATGCTCAAAGTACAGCTGATACAGCAATTCAGCATGTAAATTCCGAGATCTCCTAGCGACACCGGGCACCATTCAAGAGTGATGTGGTATCATAGCCCGGCAACAGCCCCGGAAGAACAGTTCATCATTCACGACCGGCACTCATCTGATTCAGTCAGGGAAGCCCCCGAGTCTTTATTTCGACCGTCCCACCGGTCAGGTTGTTCCACCTCTCGCACAGTGGTAGTCGCCTGTTCCTGCCACTGAAACCCTTCTGACTGTTATCTTGCCGGTTGCATAAGCTGTTTCCGGAGATCCAGATCCCCCACCCCAATACCAGACCACACAGAAATCCCGCGGCATGTACCGTCGGCACGCTTGGCCAGGCAGTCTGGGTCAGGAGTGCCTGACCGGCATTGATCTCAACAATAATCTTCACGGCCGCACCCACACCGGTGAGCAGAATCAGTGGATGCCGAAGATCGCGCCACAGCTGCATCAGGCCCACGATCAGCAGGCTGTTCAGGATGCCCGACAACCCACAGTAGTAACGCAGTGCGGGATCACCCCACCACAGCCAGGCATCGACGCCGACGCTGCCGATCAACAGGGCCAATGGCAGGCGCCACTGCAGCCGTGCCTCGAACAATGCCCCGAGCAACAGTAGTGCGGTAATGTCCCAGATTGCATGCGCCAGATCGCTGTGCACCCAATGCCCGGTGATCAGCCGCCATAGCTCGCCCCGGGAAATTGCAGCGCGGTCGAACACCCAGGCCTCAGGTGCTGCACCAAGGCACAGGAAAGCAGACAGCGCCACCGTGCCAAGTAAAAGAGTACGCCATGGCAGCATGATGCCGCCATGGTGTTCTCCAGGTTTAGAAGATGCGTCCACTAGCTCCTCACCCGCGGTTGACGACGCTGCCATGTGAGCCACACGAGGGGCAACAGCAACAGCAGGGTCCATGCATCCAGTGCACCGCCGCCACTGTGGCTGGCACGGTTTGACGAATACATGGGCTGTTGATTGTCGACCCGCCGTGACACGGCCGGACGCTGGGCACGCTGCTGCCGCGCAGCTGCTTCGATGGCAAGGCGTTCCTTATTACTCCGTTTGATGCCATGCGCATCAAAGACCTCATTGCGCACCACCACCATGGCGGTGTAATCGGTCACCAGACCGTACTCGACACCCAGATCGACGATGGCCTGTTTCAGGTCGGCATCTTCACCGAAGTCGTTGATCTCCTGCAGTGCCTCCTCGACACGGGCGTAGGCCCACAGACGTTCGATCTCCGGGTTTTCCGTGGCCACGGCCGGGAAGGCAAACCGGGTCTGGTAGCTCTTGTCCTCACCCGAGATACGCCCGGTGAGCCGGACATCCGCCATGCCCTCACCCCAGTAATGACCGAAGACCACGAGTTGCTGGCCACGGTACAGGCTGCCGATCTGTCCGGGAGTGAGATCGGCAGTCTTGATGCCATCAATCTTGATCTTCACACCGTGCAGGGCTTCATGTGTCACCCTGGAAGTGGCTGCCAACAGCTGACCCACGATGTCGTCACTGTTGGAGATATTCACGGCAAAGCCATTCGATGCCCTGGCGAGCGCCTCGAGGAGTGGGCGATTGGCACTGTTGCCCAGCACAAAGGTGAACAAACGGATATCCTTCTTTTTAATAAGCTCAATGAACTTGCGCTGCCTGGTCTCGCCCACGTTGGCCACTCCATCGGTGATCAGCACCAGGGCGCTGGTCCGGTCGGCTTCCAGGGACTTGAGGCCCTGATGGAGGCCGGCATACAGGTTGGTGCCTCTATTGGGAGAGATACCCAGCAGCGCCTGGCTGTAATGCGTCACCATTTCGGGGGTTGCGTTGACAAACCCCGAGGTCAGCTCCCGCGAACCGTCGTTAAAGAGCACGATGCGGAAACGATCCTCGGGATGCAACTTTTGCAGTGCGCGCTGCACACCGTCAGCCAGGGTCGCGTACTTGCCCTGCATGGAACCGGAGATATCCACCACAAACACCCAGTCCTTGCCTTCCTGGATGGGCTTGAGGTCGTCGCCGGGTGTGACCACCATCATGAACGTACCTCGATTAGTCCCCGCGGGCCTGTGCGCAACCAGATCGACACTGCCCGGCAGACCGGCCTGGTGACGCCAATAGACCACCAGATCCTGATCCAGCGTGAACACAGGCGTCTTCGCAACTGACAGAGTCCGGGTACCGGTTGGTGATTCTTCATCTACCGCCGACGATGCCGCACCGTCTGTTGCTGCGGCACGATTACCGAGGTGTACAGACCATTCGCCATCGGCCTGCGACTGAATCACGGCCTGCGGCTGATTCGGCAGGCGCACGGCTTCCACCGGCCAGGCCGACTTGAGTCGCAGGTCAAAGCTGAACTGCCCGGTCACCTGCTCGTTGGCGGTCCAGAAGGCGAGCTTCGCATCGTCGACACCGCCCTCCTCCAATGGATAAACATAACGCCCGATTCCGGTATCCACCTCAGCAGGCTGGAGGTACACCAGCCGCACCCGCGTGTCCTGTCCGGCACGCACCGGAGAAACCCGGGTCTCGAAGGTCTTGTAGCTGTCTTTCTCGGTGATGCCGGCATCGCGCCCGGCGGCCTTTTCCTCCTCATAAAGCTGGCGCGCCTGCTCCTGTTCCAGGACCTCACCAGTAACCGGCTGGCCATCGATCCACACGGTCAGTTCCACCACCGAGCCGTGTGCGGGTACCGGAAACGAATACCGGGCCTCCAGATCCCGGGCATGGGGGTTGATGAAGACCTGCTCGACGGTGGTGATGGCGTAACCGTCCTCAATGACGACATCGACGTGATGGTCCCGGATTTCCAGGACCGGCAGACTGCCGTCGCTGGGCGTTAACAGGCCGGCGGCCGGTGTGAAGCCGGCAAACAGGGATGCAGTCAGCACGATGAGGCCCTGCCAGATGCTTTTCCTACCCGTTTGTCTGTTCATGTCTGACTCCTTACAAATGAACGATGTTCAATTAATGTCTGTGAATAGGCCCGGGAAGCGGTGATGTCGCCAGGCGGGCCTTAAATAAACACTGTTCAATATATTTTCCAAGAAAACCCACGCACTGAAATGGGTGGGTGACTTGCGTTATGAACGGTGTTCAATTAAACTGTAGCACAGGGCTGAACAGTGTTCAATAATATTTCCTAACCCCGCCCTGTCGGTAGTCAATCAGAGGTCCAGACGATGGCACGACGCAGCGACCACAGCCGTGAAGAACTCCGGAAGATGGCCCTGGCGGCTGCCGAACACATTGTGGTGGAACAAGGCTATGAAGGCCTGAGTGCACGCAAGGTGGCGGCTGCCATCGGCTATACCGTCGGGACCCTGTACCTGGTGTTCGAGAACCTCGATGACCTCATCCTGCACATCAACGCCCGTACGCTCGATCGCCTGCATGCACGCATGACCGAGTCACAGGCACACTGTACTGATGCCAGTGATTGCCTGTTGCAACTGGGCCAGGTCTATATTCGCTTTGCCGATGCCGATCCACACCGCTGGGCAATGGTATTCGAACATCGCTTCTCCGGAGATCAGGCTGTGCCTGCGTGGTACCAGGAAAAGATTACGCGGATGTTCGCGCTGGTCGAGGAAGGCCTTGAACCACTCGCCGGACATCGCACACGAGATGAGATAACACAAGCATCACGGGCACTGTGGGGCGGTGTGCATGGTATCTGTATTCTGGCACTGGCCGGCAGCCTGGGCGTCGCAGGTGTTGATTCTGTACAGGATCTTACCCAGTCATTGATCAGCAATTACCTCAAGGGCTTCACCGGCAACTGATCCGGGCAGTACGACTATCGGGAACAACAAGCGACGTCAATCTATCTTATTATTGCAACAATCAGGGTAACGCCGCCACGGTAAATCAGCCAGTGATCTTGCCGCTGCGCACCCGCTCAACTTCCATCATCTCAAGCTCGCGCGAGCCCGACACAATGATATTCTCATCGAGGGCGAAGTCCAGCGATGTGTCGTGCCGCTTGCAGGGTACTGCATTCAGGATCACCTTCATGGCGTTCAGCCTGGCCTGGTGCTTGTCGTTGGAACGCACCACCGTCCATGGCGCATCGATGGTATGTGTGCGTTTCAGCATTTCATACTTCACGTTGGTGAAATCATCCCAGCGGTCCTGCGCCTGCAGGTCGACCTCGCTGAGTTTCCACTGCCGCAGCGGGTCCGTCTTGCGGCGTTCGAAACGGCGCGCCTGCTCCTCCCTGGTGACACTGAAGTAGAGTTTCACCAGGATGGTGTCCTGCCGGACCAGGTCGCGCTCGAAGCCCACCACTCCGCGCATGAAGTCATAGTATTCCTTTTCGCTGCAGTAACTGAACACGCGCTCGACCATGGCGCGGTTGTACCAGCTGCGATCGAACAGTACGGCCTCGCCGGCGTGCGGGAACTGTGACACGTATTTCTGGTAGAACCATTGGGTTTTCTGTTCCTCGGTCGGCTTGCCGAGCGCCACCACACGGTAGTGTTTCTCGTTCATGTAGCGGGTCACCCGGCGAATGGTGCCACCCTTTCCCGCCGCATCCCGGCCCTCGAACAGGATGATCATGCGCCGCTGCTTGTCCTCGAGGTACTGCTGGACCCGCAGCAACTCTGCCTGGAACGGCTTGAGCTCTTCCTCGCGCCGGTAGCGCTTGACGGCTTTCTTCTTCTCGGTCTTCAGGCGGGCATTCTCTTTTGCCAGCTGCTCGTGTTGCTGTACGTAATCCTGCAGCCTCAGCGTTTCACCATCCACGTAAATCTGCTCGGGGTTCAATTCCTGGTCCACAGTCATATACTCCTGAAATCAGTCCTGCAAATGCTTCAATAAAACACCGGGCGTAAAAAATACCTTTCACTGGCCGGCAGCAAGACGGATACCCTAACGCATCCCGGGCTATGCGTTGTTGATCCTGCTCAATAAAAACCGGGAACCCGGGCAGGAGCACATGAAAGTTTTTCGGCAAGCTGATGGACGCCGGGCGGGTAACACTGTGTGGCGAGGAGAGCCAAGAACCCGATCCCGCCCTGCAATCATTCGACGCCCGGCAGGTGCTTGCCGACCTGATCACTATCACCGACGAATTCGCGCTGATCCGGACGATCAGTGCCCTGGTGGTCCGGCTGGCCAGTCGAGATCAAAAGGAAACGGCCGCTCCTCGGTGTTGAATGTCAGGTAACGGATGATCTGGTAGGTGTAGGTTGCCAGTGACTGACCAAATCTTTCAAGTGGCTTGTTGGTCTCTCCCGTGAACAATACCCAGAAAAACTGCAACAGGACAACCACACTAACGACCACTCTTGAAACCGAGTACAGTAAAACCACCACGAACATAAAAAACAGTCGCAGCCAGGTGGAACGTGTTTTCAGGTTTTCTTTCACAGATATGGGTTGCTGCTGACTATCCTCTGAACCATTGGGTGGAGGCGGCAGTCCATCACTCATAGCAAACTCCTGTTGTAGGCCAGGTTATTGTCTATGTTACCTACTACGGCTGAATAATACTGCATCTTCTCCTGTGGGTGATGAATATGTAATTATCACCTGAAATCGACAACCTGGGCGCTCCTGTTACTGTGCGAGTTCTCAGTATTGATGAGATTGATATCGTTTACCGCGGGCTATACCGGTTGCCCGCAGCAGCCTGAGCAACAACTCGCCACGCACAGGTGTAACAACGGATTCACACGGCAGGGGTCACTGATTCAATCCCGGTATCGCCCACCAGATTCCTGATAATGCAGAATACACCGCCCTGCAGGAAACCAAACCAGGGCTTTTTCGAGACGGAGTACAATCTTGATTATAGCAACCGCCATCCAGGCGATAACAGCCTGTTTGTTACTGTTTTTTCCTGCTATCGCTGCCGCTTCCACGTCTGCCGGCACCATACTGAATCTGACCAGCGCACCGGTTGGCTATGCCGCCCTGGTCATTTTCGTCATCGCCTACCTTGTAGTGATGTCGGAAGAATTCACACACCTGAGAAAATCCAAGCCCGTCCTTCTGGCAGCCGGCATCATCTGGGCCATAATCGCCTGGGTCTACGTCGGCCACGGCGACAGTCATACCGTAGAGACGGCACTGGGCCATAACCTGCTGGAGTTCTCGGAACTGTTCCTGTTCCTGCTGGCCGCCATGACCTACGTCAATGCCATGGACGAAAGGCAGGTATTCGAGGCCTTGCGCGCCTGGCTTGTAAGCCACAGTTTCAGCTATCGCAGCCTGTTCTGGCTAACGGGCACACTTGCATTCTTCCTGTCACCTGTACTCGACAATCTCACCACCGCACTGGTGATGTGCGCGGTCCTGCTGGCCGTTGGCAAGGACAATCCGAAATTTGTTTCGCTGGGCTGTATCAATATCGTAATCGCTGCCAATGCGGGTGGCGCATTTTCACCATTTGGTGATATCACGACTCTTATGGTCTGGCAGGAGGGTCTCGTGGATTTCACGGCATTCTTCCTGTTATTTGTGCCGAGCGTAGTCAACTATATCGTTCCTGCCGCCATCATGCATTTCGCCATACCGGCAGGCAAACCGGCATCCGCCGATGAACGGATAATCATCCTGCGTGGCGGCAAGCGGATCATGCTGCTGTTTGCCTGCACCATCGCAACTGCAGTCAGCTTCCATAACTTTTTACACCTGCCACCCTTCCTTGGCATGATGACCGGCCTCGCCTACCTGCAGTTTTTCGGTTATTACCTGAAGAAAACCCATAGACCGTTAACACCCGATCCGGTGGATATTGCAGATATCAGTAGCATTTCGATGAACGGGCGAGATGGTACTCAATTCGACTTCTTTCATCGTCTGGCACGCGCAGAATGGGACACCCTGTTGTTCTTTTACGGCGTGGTACTGTGTGTGGGTGGACTGGGTTTTATTGGCTACCTCGCACTGGTGTCCGAAGCCATGTACATCGACATTGGTCCAACCTTTGCGAACATCGCGGTCGGTGTGCTGTCAGCCATTGTGGACAACATCCCGGTAATGTTTGCGGTACTGGAAATGAACCCGGACATGGAACTGGGCCACTGGTTGCTGGTGACACTGACTGCCGGTGTTGGTGGCAGCATGCTGTCAATCGGTTCTGCCGCCGGTGTGGCCCTCATGGGCCAGGCGCGCGGTAAATACACCTTCTTTGGCCATATGAAGTGGACGCCGGCAATCATCCTTGGCTATGCCGCAAGTATCGCAACACACATGTGGCTGAACGCCAGCACGTTCTCCGTTCCCATTACTCCCGGCTAACCACCCCGAGCCTGCGCCAGACAGCGATACCGTTAGACGTCTTGTCAATTGCATCCAGCCGCGCCTCATGTGCGCCCAGTTCATCCTCTGTCGCACGTATAACGGGCAGCGGCGACCGGTCGGCCGGCAGGCGGCGGATGCCGGACGTCTGACTGCCGTATCCATCACTGCGACTGTCGAGCGACAGACTGGCCTGCCCGCCGGTCATGGCCAGATAGACGTCAGCCAGGATCTCGGCATCAAGCAGCGCGCCATGCAGCTCACGCTGCGAGTTATCGATTTCATAACGCCGGCACAGCGCATCGAGATTGTTGCGCTGCCCCGGATGCTGGCGGCGTGCCATCGCCAGCGTATCGATGACACTGCAGGAGTCCTCAACCCTGCACGATGACTGCTTCAGCAAACTGAATTCGTTGTTGATAAACCCCATGTCAAAGGGTGCATTGTGAATGACAAGTTCGGCCCCCTTGATAAACGCCAGGAACTCATCCGAAATATCCGCAAAGCGCGGCTTGTCGGCCAGCGACTCGTTGGTAATGCCGTGCACCTCGATGGCGCCGGCATCGATCTCGCGGTCCGGCTGGATGTACTGGTGGTAGGTGTTGCCGGTGATACGCCGATTCACCAGTTCGACACAGCCGATTTCAATAATCCGGTGACCCTCGGAAGGCTCAAGGCCGGTGGTTTCCGTATCCAGTACGATTTGTCGCATCTATATAGCTCCAGTATGAAAACAATTCACCGCTTTCTCTGCGTTCTTTGCGTCTTTGCGTCTTTGCGGTTTCTTCTATGTCTGCATAAGTTCGTCAATCGCCTGATTCGCCAGCGCATCGGCCTGCTCGTTCTCCGGGTGGCCACTGTGGCCTTTCACCCAGTGCCATTCGACCTCGTGCTCAGAGACGGCCTGGTCAAGACGCCTCCACAGGTCGGCATTCTTCACCGGTTTCTTCGCCGCCGTCTTCCAGCCACGTTTTTTCCAGTTGGGCAGCCACTCGGTGATGCCTTTCTGCACATACTGTGAATCGGTCGTCAACTTGACCTTGCACTGGCGGGTCAGGCTTTCCAGTGCCTGGATGGCCGCCATCAACTCCATGCGATTGTTGGTGGTCTCGGTTTCCGCACCGTACAGTGTTTTTTCGTTTCCCTTGTAGCGCAGCAGCACACCCCAGCCACCCGGCCCCGGATTTCCCCGGCAAGCGCCATCGGTATAGACCTCAACTGACACGACGGATATTGCGCTGCGTGGGTCCGGGCACCCGCACCGGGAACAATTGCCGGCGCTGGTTACGCGTAGCCTTGATTGGCGTCATGATGACGGTGCGTTTTCGTGCCACCAGCATGTAGGCACCGGACAGTAATACGCGGCCCTCCCCGCTACGCGGTTCCAGAAAACCGAGCCGCTCCAGCATACGGGCATTCCGCAACGGCGGCCGATGCAGCAGGTACTGGCTGTGCAAGGTATTGAAACCCAGCAGACTGAGCCAGTCCTTGACGCGAGGCATGCTGAGAAAGCGAGCATCCCAGGGCATGCCACGGGAACCTCGTGTCAGCAACCGCCGTATGCCCCACAGGCTACGTGGATTGAAACTGAAGATTACCAGGTAACCATCCGGGATCAGGCAACGGTCTGCCTCGCGCAACACCTGGTGTGGATCGTGTGACAATTCCAGACTGTGCGGCAGCACAATGGCATCCAGGGTATCGGTCATGATCGGCCAGGCATTGGTATTACCCAGCATGCCAGGGTTGTCGGTGCCATCCGAGTGTACCCGTTGAATGACGTGATGCGGAATCCGGCTGTCCTGGAGCGAGCAGCTTTCCCACGGGGGGTCGACAACCAGGAGGTGGTAGCCAAACAGCTGCGGCAGCTGTTTGGCGAGGGCGGCTGTCTCGGCATTTGCCAATAGCTGGCCCAGTGGCCGCCGGTACCAGCCACGCAGCGAATCTGCCCGCCAGGGCACTGCCTGTTCAGTGCGCATTATCAGGAAATCATACCCCATCCGGCCAGGCGATGCCGCCTGAATACCCCACCAGCCGATTAGCCCGCATTTCTCACCACGATGACAAACCCTCGCCCCGCGGTGAGAAGTGCGGGCCAAGTATTGACCTTGCCCGGTGTGACTGTCAGCATAGCCGGCTTTATCAGGTTGGCATCCCGTTTTCTGATGCCCCGGGAACCGGCCTGTTGCAACAGTGAACTGCATCACAATCCGGCACTCAAGCGATGACCCCGCAGCGTCGATACACTGAATCTATGAGCACTGACTTTAACCGAACCGTCTTCCTGACCGGCATCATACTGTTGCTGTCCGGCTGCGCCACGACGAATACCGATACACATCGACAGGAGCCGTCCCGGCCAGCCGTCTCAACCAGTGCAACGGATCTCGGACACCTTGCTGCACCAGCCAGCGGTCACCCGGCTTCCCGATCTGGCCAGCCTACGAGTGCCACACAATCAACGGCACCGGATTTCTGGCAACAGGTACGCAATGATTTCCGCTTGCCGGGCAAGCAACAGGCGGCGGTCAAGCGACGCGCTGCTATCTACGGTAATAACGCCAGCCAGGTGGAGCGTATTTTCAAACGCGGCGAACCGTACCTCGCCTATATCCAAAATGAAGTACACAAGCGTGGTTTCCCTGCCGAGATTACCCTGCTACCCTTTGTCGAAAGCGGCTACGATCCATTTGCCTATTCCCGCGGCAGGGCCGCCGGTCTTTGGCAGTTCATTCCCGGCACCGGCAAGATGTATGGACTCACACAGGACTGGTGGTATGACGGCCGCCGTGATGTTATCGCTTCGACACAGGCCGCACTGAATTACCTGGACTGGCTGCAAAAGAAATTTGACGGTGACTGGCTGCTGGCGCTGGCAGCCTATAATTCCGGCAGCGGCACAGTACGCAAGGCCATCAAAAAGAACCGCAAAACCGGCCGACCGACCGATTTCTGGAACCTGCGACTGCCGAAAGAAACTGCCGCCTACGTACCGAAACTGCTTGCCATCAGCGAAGTGGTCGCCCGGCCCCGAAACTACGGGGTAACACTGGCAGCCGTTAACACCACACCGGACTTCACCGTAGTCGTTACCGGCGGTCAACTGGATATCGGGGTTGCGGCCGACCTGGCGAACATGGAGGTGGATGAGCTGTACCAGTTGAACCCCGCCTTTAACCGCTGGGCGACACATCCCGATGGCCCGCACCAGCTGGTATTACCCGCAGCAAAAGCGACTGTTTTTGAGAACAACCTGGCCACCCTGCCCGAGTCACAGCGCATGAAATGGGTGCGCCACAGGATCCGCAACGGCGAAACACTCAGCCACATTGCCCGAAAATATGACACGACGGTCGCGGTGGTCCGCCAGACCAATCAACTGCACAGTAGCAATATCCGGGCCGGCAAATACCTGCTGGTACCGGTGGCGGCACAGGATGCCTCACGCTATGCCGCCCTTGACAGGTTCAGGGGGCGCCGCAAGCCGGCAGGCACGACATCCACCTACAAGGTCAAAAGTGGCGACAGTCTCTGGAACATCGCCCGCAGCAACAGCGTTACGGTCAGCCAGATTACCCGCTGGAATGACCTGAACAGCAACACCGTTATCAAGCCGGGGCAGAAACTGGTTATCCGGAAAGGCAGCACGGTCTCAACAGGCAGCAACCAGTTCCGGACGATCCGCTATACTGTACGCAAGGGCGACTCGCTGTTCCGGATTTCCCGCAAGTTCAACGTCAGCATCGCAGACCTGCGCAGCTGGAATAACCTGACCGGCAAGAAGTACCTGCAGCCGGGACAACGCCTCAAGGTACACGTAGACGTAACGCAGCAGTCAGTCGCCCGCCGGGGTTGAGTCTTCTTTCAGCCCGCTGATTGTGATATCAGCCTGTTCATGCAACAGCTTTGCCGTCCCTGCACCACAACTGATAATCGACCGCATGGCATCCTGCACGCCAATATCCACGGGGTGCACATACCTGCCTTGCAGATGAAAGATCAAGCCGGATGTTGGATTTGGACCGGTCGGCATGAACACCGTGTAACTGCCGTCCTGATGCTTGTCGGTAATAAACACCGTCGCCAGCGTGTCGTTGCCATAGACCTGCGCCATCGCCACCGAGGAGAACGGTGATTCCTCGCGATTGCCGAAGATCTGCAACACCGTTTCCTTGATCAGCGAGTAACCCGGCGCCAGCTTGAAGATCCGGTTTTCGATAAACCGGAACATGAAACCACCGAACCGGGTCCGCACCAGCACACCAACAAAAAAGCAGGCCGCGATTACCAGTGAAATGGCAACAATATTGGTAATTAATTCATTGTATTGGGAGTAATTCCTGAGAAAGTTCGAGAGCGGCAAAATCCAGCCGGTAATGAGCTTATAGAGCCACAGTGACACGGTCACCAGGATGGTGACCGGCAGGATAACCACCAGGCCACCGATCAACGACGTCTGGATAAAACTGCGCAGCTTTTTCATTGGATCACCAAAACAATTCCCCGCAACGCCTCTGTCTTTCAGTAACTCACTACGCCAGCAATGCGTGCAGGCTGCGGCGCGTGCGCCCTGCTAACCGGTCTCAGGCCGCATGTGCGGGAATAACAGGACATCTCGAATGGATGGCGAGTCGGTGAACAGCATCACCAGCCGGTCAATACCAATGCCCTCACCTGCGGTGGGTGGCATACCATGTTCGAGTGCGCGGATATAGTCGGCGTCGTAGTGCATCGCTTCCAGGTCGCCGGCGTCTTTTTCCTCGACCTGTTTGCGGAAGCGTTCTGCCTGGTCTTCCGCATCGTTCAACTCCGAGAAGCCATTGGCAATCTCCCGCCCACCGACAAAAAACTCGAAACGGTCAGCGACAAACGGGTCATCGTTATTACGGCGCGCCAGCGGTGATACCTCGGTCGGGTATGCAGTGATAAACGCTGGATCAGCAAGATGGTCCTCAACGGTTTTCTCGAAGATCTCGATCTGCACCTTGCCGAGGCCATAGTTGTCCTTTAATGGAATGCCAAGCTTCTCCGCGACAGCACGTGCAGGCTCCAGGTCGTTAATATCGTCCGCAGCAAGGTCCGGATTAAAATGCAGTATTGACTCGAATACGGTCATGCGCCGGAACGGCTTGCCGAAATCATACGACTGCCCCTGGTATTCAATGGTAGTGCTGCCGTGCAACTCCATCGCCATATTGCGCAACAGATCTTCGGTCAGGTCCATCAGGTCATGGTAGTCGGCATACCCCTGGTAGAACTCCAGCATGGTGAATTCCGGATTATGCCGGGTGGACAGGCCTTCATTACGGAAGTTGCGGTTGATCTCGTAGACCCGTTCATAGCCACCCACAACCAGCCGTTTCAGGTAAAGCTCCGGCGCGATACGCAGAAACAGGTCCATATCGAGCGAGTTGTGATAGGTCGAAAACGGCCGCGCCACCGCACCACCGGGGATGGCCTGCATCATCGGCGTTTCGACTTCCAGGAAATCGCGTTCGTTCAGGTACTGGCGAATGTACTGCACGATCTGACTGCGCATGCGGAAGGTATTCCGCGACACCTCATTCATAATCAGGTCGACATAACGCTGCCGGTAGCGGGTTTCCTGGTCGGCGAGACCATGGTATTTCTCCGGCAACGGCCGTAATGACTTGGTCAGGATGCGAAGCGTGTCGGCCTTCACAGACAGCTCACCGGTTTTGGTCTTGAACAACACGCCCTCGGCCGCAATGATGTCACCGATATCCCAGCCCTTGAAAGCCTGGTAGACACCTTCCGGCAAGGCATCACGTTGCAGGAACAGCTGGATACGACCGGACATGTCCTGCAACTGTGCAAAACTGGCCTTGCCCATAACGCGCTTGGCCATCAGCCGACCCGCCACCTTGACCCGTATCGGCTCCGACTCGAGTACGTCATTGTCCCTGTCGTCATACTCGGCATGCAGTTCGCCGGCAATGGCATCACGGCGGAAGTCATTCGGGAAGGCATTGCCGGCCTCGCGCAAGGCATTCAGCTTCTCGCGCCGCCGGGCAATCAGTGCATGTTCGTCCTGGTCAGTCATGAGTAAATAATGTCAGTATGTAGCCCGGATGCAGCGTAGCGCAATCCGGGGAAAAGACAAGCCAGCCCCGGATTCCGGTCCCCGCCTTCGCGGGGGCAGGCACTTACGGCCTCCATCCGGGCTACCGTTTTCTACAGGCCACTCTTCAGACTGGCCTCGATAAACTGGTCAAGGTCCCCGTCCAGCACCGCCTGGGTATTACCCGTCTCCACACCGGTACGCAGGTCCTTGATACGCGACTGGTCCAGCACATAGGAACGGATCTGACTGCCCCAGCCGATGTCGGACTTGCTGTCTTCCACCTCTTGCTGGTCGGAACTGCGCTTCTGCATCTCCAGCTCGTAGAGCTTGGACTTCAACTGCTTCATGGCCGTGGCCTTGTTTTTGTGCTGCGAGCGGTCATTCTGGCACTGCACCACGACACCGGTAGGCTCATGCGTGATGCGCACCGCCGACTCGGTGCGGTTGACGTGCTGGCCACCGGCGCCACTGGCCCGATACACATCAATTCGCAGGTCTGCGGGATTGATATCGATTTCGAAGTCATCATCGATCTCGGGAGAGATAAACACCGCAGCAAACGAGGTATGACGGCGGTTGCCGGAATCGAACGGCGACTTGCGCACCAGCCGATGCACGCCGGTCTCGGTACGCAACCAGCCAAAGGCATAGTCGCCTTCCACCTTGACCGTGGCACTCTTGATGCCGGCGACTTCACCCGCTGAGACTTCGATCAGTTCGGTCTTGAAGCCGTGCCGTTCGGCCCAGCGCAAATACATGCGCAACAGCATTTCCGCCCAGTCCTGGGCCTCGGTGCCGCCCGAACCGGACTGGATATCAAGAAACGCACTGGACGCATCCATCTCGCCGGAAAACATGCGCCGGAATTCCAGCCTGGCGATATCGGCTTCCAGTGACTCGACATCCGCCTCGATGGCTGCCAGCGTGTCTTCGTCGTTCTCCTCGGCCGCCACTTCCAGCAACTCACCGGCATCCTGCAGTGCCTGGCCCATCTTGCTGAGCGTCAACACCACTTCTTCCAGGCGCGCGCGCTCACGCCCGAGTTCCTGGGCGCGTTCCGGGTTATTCCAGATGTCAGGGTCTTCGAGCTCGCGACTGACTTCTGTCAGGCGTTCCTGGCGCACATCGAAGTCAAAGATACCCCCTGAGGGCAGCAGAACGCCCGTCGAGGTCGTTGATCAGCGCGCGGATGGCATTGATATCAGGCATGGTATCCCGTTCAGGAGTTAAAAAATCGAAACGCGAGATCATACTATTGAAATTACTGGATTTCTATATGTTCAACAATGAGCTGGGCTGACTCCACACCGCGAAATTCATTCACATCCAGCCGGTAGACGCAGCATGCCTGCCGGCAGTCCACGGGCAGCGGGGCGGTGTTGAATGCGATGGCATCAATGACTGTATCACCGTTAACCGGACGCAGGTTCATTTTCAGGTGCCGCTCACCGACAACCCGGCTGCTCAGCACCTCAAATTCACCGTCAAACAGAGGCTCGGGAAAGCCCTGTCCCCACGGCCCGGCATCACGCAGGTCACGAGCCACAGCCAGACTGATTTCGTCCGCTGACAAGGCCCCGTCGCTGTGCAGCGCCCCGTCCAGGTCCTCTGCCGACAGGTGGTGCGCACTCTCGGCAGCAAAGGCGGCAGCAAAACCATCAAAATTTGCCGCCGCCAGTGTCAGGCCCGCCGCCATGGCATGGCCACCAAACCGGGTAATCATCCCGGGGTGACAGGTTGCGATGGCATCCAGCACGTCACGAATATGCAGGCCCGGCACCGAGCGTGCCGAACCTTTCAGTTCGGCCTCCCCGGCCTTCGCAAAGGCAATTACCGGGCGGTGGAACTGCTCCTTGATTCTTGAGGCGAGGATACCGATCACCCCCTGGTGCCAGCCGGGATCAAACAGGCACAGGCCGGTCGGCAGGGACTGTTCCTCCAGGTGCAACTGTTTAATGGCAACGAGCGCCTGCGACTGCATGTCCGTCTCGATCTCGCGGCGTTCACGGTTCAGACTATCGAGTTGCGCTGCCATCTCGCGGGCGGCTGAGTCACTGTCTGTCAGCAAACACTCGATACCCAGCGCCATATCATCCAGGCGACCGGCCGCGTTCAGCCGCGGCCCTGCTGCAAAGCCAAGGTCGGTTGCAACGGCCCGGGAGACCGTGCGCTTGCCAACCTCGAGCAAGGCGCGAATGCCGGGGATACAACGACCGGCGCGGATACGTTGCAGGCCCTGCTGCACCAGCAGGCGGTTGTTATGATCGAGTGGCACCACGTCGGCAACGGTCCCCAGCGCCACCAGGTCAAGCAACTGGCCCAGATTCGGTTCCTCGATCGCCTGTTGCCGGAACCAGTCACGTTCACGCAAGCGGGCACGCAACGCCAGCATGACATAGAACGCCACACCGACACCGGCCAGGTTTTTGCTCGGAAAACAATCACCGTCCAGGTTCGGGTTAACGATGACATTGGCCTGCGGCAGCACCTCACCGGGTAAATGATGGTCGGTAACCAGCACCTTGATACCCAGTTCCCTGGCAGTGGCGACACCGGCAACACTGGAGACGCCGTTATCCACCGTCACAATCAGGTCCGGCTGCATGTCAGCCGCGACGGCAACAATTTCAGGTGTCAGGCCATAGCCGTAATCAAACCGGTTCGGTACGAGATAGTGGACATCCTCCGCACCCATGGCGCGCAAGGCACGCATACACAGGGCACTGCTGGTCGCGCCGTCCGCATCGAAATCGCCGACAATGACGATGCGCTGCCGGTCCACCAGCGCGGTCTCGAGCAGATCAGCTGCCTGCGGCAGACCACCGAGTTGCTCCAGAGGTAACAGTTTGTTCAGGGAGTAGTCCAGCTCGTCCACAGATTCGACACCCCGTGCGGCGTACACACGGCGCAGCAACGATGGCAGGGAATCCGGCAGGTCGATGCTGCCAGCAGGTAGTGAGCGACGGAGGATGCGACGGTTCATTGCATCAATATTCCGGCCTTACGGGTAGCCTGGACAAAGGTGCAATAATGGCCGTGCCCAATCCTTATCTATTTGTTGGGCACGCTTCGCCTTGCCCAACCTACAGAACTTAAAAACCTGGCCACGGAAGCACACGGAAGTATAAATGCCCTGTTAGAAATATTTCCGTGTAATTCCGTGTGCTTCCGTGGCAAATTTGATTTTTTTATAGACAGGATCACTTAAGCAAGAGCCATCCGGGTCAGACCAGGTTGCTGACAATCGCTGCCTTGACCGACTCAAGATCGGCATCCACCGTCAACATGCCTTCACTGCATTGCTTGATCGCCGTATCCGGGTCCTTGAGGCCGTGACCGGTGAGGGTACAGACGACACGACTGCCAGCCGGGATCTTGCCGGATTTGATATCGCGCAGGGCGCCGGCAACAGACGTCGCCGAAGCCGGTTCACAGAAAATGCCTTCTTTTGACGTCAGCAGTCTCTGCGCAGCGAGAATCTCCTCGTCCGTACATTCATCAAACCAGCCACCGGATTCCTCCTTGACCTTCCAGGCCTGCTCCCATGACTGCGGATGGCCAATGCGGATGGCCGTTGCCACCGTTTCCGGGTGGTCCACCATGTCGCCACGCATGAACGGTGCCGAACCGGCAGCCTGATAACCCACCATGGTCGGGCGCCGGTCGGTTACCACCGCACCCGGGTGCCTGCAGTCACCGCCGCAGAATGCACAGGCCTGCGTCGCCACGCCGGCGTACTCACTGTAGCCAATCCAGTGGGCCGTGATGTTGCCGGCATTACCGACTGGCAGGCAATGAAAGTCAGGTGGGCCGCCCAGTTCGTCAATAATTTCAAACGCCGCCGACTTCTGGCCCTGCAAACGATACGGATTGATGGAATTCACAATGGTTACCGGCGCATGTTCGGCCACTTCCTTGACCAGCCGCATGCCGTCATCGAAGTTACCGCGGATCTGGATGACAACGGCGCCGTGGATCATGGCCTGCGCCAGCTTGCCGAGTGCAATCTTGCCTTCCGGGATAATGACAAAGGCGGTGATGCCGGCACGCGCGGCATAGGCAGCGGCGGCAGCCGAGGTATTACCGGTGGAGGCACACAACACGGCGCGGCTGCCCTCTTCCACGGCCTTTGTCACGGCCATGGTCATGCCGCGGTCCTTGAAGGAGCCGGTCGGGTTCAGGCCTTCGTACTTGATATAGAGTTCGGCATCGCTGCCAATCTCGCGCGGGATATTCTCCAGCCGCACCAGTGGCGTATTGCCCTCGCCAAGGCTGATCACGCGCGTGGTATCGGTAACCGGCATGCGGTCACGGTAGTGCTCAATGATTCCGGTGTAACGGGTTCCAGTAGACATATTGTTTATCCAGGTTTTAATGTTCAGACGTAGCCCGGATGAAGGCCGTCAGGGCCTGCCCCGGCAATGGGTAAGCCGGGGCCGTAATCCGGGATTGAGACTTCATTCCCCCGGATTTCGCTACGCTACCTCCGGGCTACAATGTTCGCGAGATCGTCAAACGTCAATAATCAATCACAATCCAGGTGTTCCAGCCGTATGCGCGTCACCTTGCCGTGAATCGTTTCCAGCGCCTCGATCTGGCTGATGGCGGCATTCATCTGCTGCTCGCGGACCGTATGTGTCAGCATGATAATCGGCACCTCATCGACTCCGTCTGCCGGCTCTTTCTGCAGGATCGCCTCGATACTGATAGCCGAATCACCCAGGATACGCGTCACCTCGGACAACACACCCGGTTTGTCGGTGGCCAGCATGCGCAGGTAACAGGCAGTCTCGACATCGTCCATTGCCAGGATCGGTGCATCCGACAGGGCGTGCGGCTGGAATGCGAGGTGTGGCACCCGGTTCCCGGGGTCTGCTGTCAGGGTCCGCACCACATCAATAATATCGGCAACCACGGCCGAGGCAGTCGGCTCGGCACCGGCGCCAGCGCCGTAATACAGGGTTGGCCCAACGGCGTCGGCCTTGACCAGTATGGCATTCATGACGCCATCGACATTGGCAATCAGGCGCCGTTCCGGTATCAGGGTCGGGTGCACCCGCAGTTCAATGCCGGCTTCCGTGCGGCGGGTAAGACCCAGGTGCTTGATGCGATAACCGAATTCCCCGGCATAGGCAACATCTGCACGGGTAATGTGACTGATGCCCTCGGTATATACCTTGTCGAACTGCAGCGGTACGCCAAAGGCAATCGAGGCGAGGATGGTCAGCTTGTGTGCCGCATCGATGCCTTCAACATCGAAGCTTGGATCGGCCTCGGCATAGCCCAGCTGCTGTGCTTCTTTCAGAACGTCATCGAAATCACGCCCCTTGTCGCGCATCTCGGTCAGGATAAAATTACCGGTACCGTTGATGATGCCGGCCAGCCATTCGATCTCATTGGCCGCCAGCCCCTCGCGCAACGCCTTGATGATGGGTATGCCACCGGCAACTGCGGCCTCGAAGGCCACCATGACACCACGCTCCTGCGCTGCCGCGAAGATCTCGTTACCGTGCAGGGCAATCAGCGCCTTGTTGGCAGTTACGACATGCTTGCCATTGGCAATGGCCTTCAGCACCAGTTCCCGTGCCGGTTCGTAACCGCCAATCAATTCAACCACGATATCGATGGCCGGGTCCTCGACCACCGCAAAGGCATCATTGGATACCGGGATGGACTCGATGCCGGGCAACCGCGCCGGGTCATAGCCCCGTGCTGCCGCATGGGTAATCTGGATACCACGCCCGGCACGCCGGACGATTTCATCGGCATTGCGATTCAGGACGTTAAAGGTCCCCCCGCCCACCGTGCCAAGACCCAGCAGGCCAACATTAACCGGATTCAATGATTTATCCTCCCGATGCGCGCGCCTGGTCCAGATCCCTGCGGAACATATCGCGAATACCGCGAACCGCCTGGCGCGTACGATGTTCATTTTCAATCAGACCAAAGCGGACGTGATCATCTCCATAGGAACCAAAACCGATTCCGGGTGAAACCGCCACCCTGGCATCAACCAGCAACTTCTTGGAAAACTCGAGCGAACCCATCTCGCGATACGGTTCCGGGATCGGCGACCAGACAAACATGGTGCCTTTCGGCCGTTCCACCGGCCAGCCCAGATTGTTCAGACCGTCGCACAGAACATTGCGACGACTGCGGTACATACTGCAAATCTCCTGCACGCAGTCCTGTGGTCCATCGAGTGCGGTAATAGCCGCCACCTGTATGGGTGTAAACATACCGTAATCCAGGTAGGACTTGATCCGCGCCAGCGCGGCAACCAGGGTTTCGTTGCCACACATGAAGCCGACCCGCCAGCCGGGCATATTATAGCTCTTGGACAGCGAGAAAAACTCGACCGCACAATCCAACGCGCCGTCGACCTGCAGGATGGATGGCGCCTTGTAGCCATCGAAGACCAGGTCGGCATAGGCCAGATCCTGGATGACCCAGATCTCGTTTTCACGGGCAATATCAACAACCTTCTGGTAGAAGTCCAGCTCGACGCACTGGGTGGTGGGGTTGCCGGGGAAATTCAGGATCAGCATCCTGGGCCGTGGCCAGGAATCCTTGATCGCCTTTTCCAGTTCGGCGAAGAAATCCACGCCGGGACGCAACGGCACGTGCCGGATATCGGCACCGGCAATAGCAAAGCCATAGGGATGAATCGGATAGGCGGGGTTTGGCACCAGTACCGCATCACCCGGCCCCATGGTCGCCAGCGCCAGGTGCGCCAGCCCCTCCTTGGAACCAATGGTGACAATGGCATGCCGGTCGTAGTCGAGGTCGACATCATAGCGACGACCGTACCAGTCGCAGATCGCCTTGCGCAGCCGCGGTATGCCTTTCGACAGTGAGTAGCGGTGGGTATCAGGCCGCTGCGCGGCCTCAACCAGTTTATCGACGATGTGCTTCGGTGTCGGCTGGTCCGGATTACCCATGCCAAAGTCGATAATGTCTTCGCCACGTGCGCGCGCCGTTGCCTTCAACTCGTTCACAATGTTGAAAACATAGGGCGGCAAGCGCTTTATGCGGGCGAATTCCTCAATCACATCGACAACCGGAAGTTACGCAGGGTTTCAGGAGTTTTCCGTAAGTAGTTATAAGTGCTTACGTTACTTAAATTTTCATGTTGAAACAAGGGGGTAGACTGCATTGCCTGCCCCGGCCTCCCTTGCCAGCCCCGGCATGCCTTTGTATGGTTGGGGCATGCGCTTCTCCCATGAAAAAGTCGAAGGCAACAGTATCAACGGCTATGCCAGCGGCCAGGTGACCGTCAATGGCGAGGTCATCACCCATAGCGTTGTGGTTACCCCTGACCAGATAATCCATGACTGGCTGCCGGCGGTTTTCGAGGAGCTGGAAGCGGCCCACCTGGAACGGCTTGGCGAACTGGAACCGGAAATCATTCTCATCGGCACCGGCGCGACCCTGCGCTTTCCGCCGCCGGCCTGGACGGCCGGTTACCTTGCAAAGGGAATCGGTGTCGAGATCATGGACACGCAGGCCGCCTGCCGCACCTATAATGTCCTGCTGTCGGAAGACCGGCACGTGGTGGCCGGCCTGTTAATCAGTTAACGAACCCACATATCAAGAGCGCCCATGAAAAAGAAAAAACTCAAGCACGAAGTCGAATTACTGAAGGAAGCCATTCTGGCCGGCATGAAATATGGCGAGCAACGCGGTGTCGTCGAGTTTGAAGCCACCGACTCGGCCAATGAAAAAATCGAATACATCTACAAGCTGCTGGTACATGACAAGGTGATCCAGCCGCTCGCAAAAGACCAGATTTCTTTACCCAGCATGAAACACAAACTCGCGCTCTGGTATGCACGCACGTTGCCGGCGGATCATCCGTTGCTGAAATAAAATAACTGACAGGCCCGTTACCTGACTCCGCCTCCCTTTTGATGACCGTCCCTCTCAAGATTGAACAACGGCCGCAGGACTGTCAACGCAGCGATTCGTAGCCGCCTTCCAGGCCCTCCCGCGAATAGACCAATTGCCATAACTGGTTACGCCGGGCCCGGAACGAGCCCGCGCCAGACAGGAGAAAGAACTTCCACATCCGGTAAAAACGTTCATCGTAGCCCAGTTTTTCCAGTTCATCCCGGTGCGTGTCTATGTTGGCCATCCATGCCATGAGGGTGGGGTCGTAGTGCACGCTGAAATTATGCCAGTCCTCAAGAATGAATACGCCTTCTGCAGCGCGAGCCACCTGGGACGGCGTCGGTAACACACCCCCGGGGAAAATGTATTTGTTGGTCCAGGGATCGACGGCCGTTGCCGTGGTATTGGTACCAATGGTGTGAAGCAGGAACAGCCCGTCGTCAACCAGGCAGCGATCCACCACCTGCATGTAGGGCCGGTAGTTTTTTGGCCCTACATGTTCGAACATGCCCAGCGAGACGATCCGGTCGAAGCGCTCGTTGATATTTCGATAATCCTGGAAACGCAGCTCGACATCGAGTCCCTTGCACAGTTCCTGCCCCAGTTCAATCTGTTCTCTCGACACGGTGATGCCCACCACCTTCGCACCGTATCGCTCGGCGGCAAAACGGGCGAAACTGCCCCAGCCGCAACCAATATCCAGCACCCGCATACCACTGCTTAAACCGATCTTGCGGCAGACCAGATCGAGCTTTGCTTCCTGCGCCGCATCCAGATCACCGGCTTCCTTCCAGTAGCCACAGGTGTAGGTCATCCGCCTGTCCAGCATGCAGCGATACATCTCGTTACCCATGTCGTAATGGTGTGCACCGATGTGGTAGGCGCGTCTTCGGCTCTGCAGATTGATCAGCTTGGCCCGGATAACCGGGACCAGGAGTTTCAGTGGCTGAACCTTGTGCTCGAGGCCGGCCCGGATGACGCGATGGAACAGCGCATCGAGCTGTTCACAGTCCCACCAGCCGTCCATATAGGACTCACCCAGTCCGATGGATCCCCCATCGGCCAGGATGCGCTGATAGAAGCGTGGATCCTTGACCTGCAGGTCCCAGGGCTGGTTGCCGCCGACCTCGACCCCGGCAAGTTCAAGCAGGCCGCGAATGGTGGTTTCGGAACGATTCATCGTGGTCGGGTACCGGGAAGTTGCGTGAAGCTGCGGGTCAGTGAAACAAGTTGCGGATATTATCACAACAGCGTTGTGGATCATCCCGGGACATGAGCGGTGGCATTCTTCACTTACCAAGGCATACATAAGTTAGCCGGCATAAGCTTTCGGGACCGTCGGCCGCATGGACGCGGCCATCGAGTGTACGACATACAGGGATGTATTAGTGTCGCGAGAGGCAGGGATGCCGGAAGCGACCAGGGATGTATTCACAGCATGTCCCGCAAGCTCAGGTCGGCTCACTTCCGTACTTGTTAGTATATGGTCTTTCTCTCGTCTCTACGGTAAAAATCATTTCAGCAACGCATCGATCGAGAAGCCCTCTGCCTCAAGGATCTTCTTCAGGCGCTTGAGTGCATCCATCTGGATCTGACGAACACGTTCACGGGTCACCCCGATTTCCCGACCGACCTGTTCCAGGGTTGACACCGCATGGCCGTGCAGACCAAAGCGGCGTTCGACGACTTCGCGCTGCTTCTCATTCAACTGGTCGAGCCAGTCGTCGATACTCGTGTGGACGTTGTCCTCCTGAAGAGATTCAGTCGGGTCCGGCGCCTCCTTGTCCGGAATGGTCTCCAGCAAGGTCTTGCCGGAGTCATTCATGATGTTGCTGTCAGTCGAGGCAATGCGTTCATTCAGACCCAGCATGCGTTCGACATCCTCGATTGGCTTGTGCAGCAGGTTGGCAATTTCCTCTGCACTGGGTTCGTGGTCGAGTTGCTGCGCCAGTCCGCGTGCTGCACGCAGGTAGACATTGATTTCCTTGACAACATGGATCGGCAAGCGAATGGTGCGCGTCTGGTTCATGATGGCACGTTCGATAGTCTGCCGTATCCACCAGGTCGCATAGGTTGAGAACCGGAAACCACGTTCGGGATCGAACTTTTCTACGGCGCGTATCAGGCCAAGGTTGCCTTCTTCGATCAAATCCAGAAACGCCAGGCCGCGGTTCATGTAGCGGCGTGCGATCTTGACCACCAGCCGCAGGTTGCTTTCGATCATGCGCTGGCGCGCACTTTCATCCCCCTGCTGTGCCAGTCGCGAAAAGTACACTTCCTCTTCGGCCGACAGCAGTGGTGATATACCGATCTCGCTCAGGTAGAGACGGGTGGGGTCATGACTTTCGGAACCGGAGGATGGACGGTTACTGCGGGATGTCGTCGTGGAATTAACGCTGACCGTACGCTTCCCGTCACCCTGCCCTGCGGAGGTGTCTTGACTGGCTTGACCCGCTTTGGTCACAGCATCTTTCTCACTGTGCGTCGGGTCGGAATCCTCGTGACGCTTGCTCACTGGCCATCCCGGCTTGTTATTCAGTGCCAGACTGTCATCGACGGTTTTTAGCTCTTTGGCAGATAGCGGAGCGGATTCACCGGCTTGCCGTCCTTGCGTATTTCAAAGTACAGCTGGGTCCGGTCCGTTCCACTGTTACCCATACGGGCAATGTTCTGCCCTGCCTTGACGTGCTGACCTTCTGCTACCAGCAGTTCGCTGTTGTGACCATAGGCACTCAGCAAACTTTCGGTATGTTTTATGATGATAAGCCGGCCATACCCGACAAGTCCACTCCCGGCATACACAACCTTGCCATCGGCTGCCGCTATCACTGACTGCCCGGTCTTGCCGCCGATATCAATGCCTTTTTGTCCTTCACTGCCGGGGTGAAATCCCTTCAGCAACTGGCCCTTCGTCGGCCATACCCAGCGCCTGACATTACCCGGCAACTGTTTGTTTGCAGTCGCAACCGGTTGTATTGATGGCACTGCCTTGTTAGCAGATGTTGGGACTGGCGCCGGTTTGGCTGTAGCAGCCGGTTTCGGAACGGACTTCGCCACCGGCTGGGGTGCCAGCGAAGATGATACCGGCCTGGCACGCAACCGCTGCCCGGTATAAATAGTATAAGGCGAATGAATATGGTTCATCGCAGCCAGTTCCCGAAAGCCCAGGCCATGCTGCCAGGCAATCGAGTACAACGTCTCACCACGCCTCACAATATGATAACCGGGGGTTGTCCGTGGCACTGGCTGATGTGCCCGTGGCACCGGCTGCTGTGCCCGTGACACCGGCTGCTGTGCCCGTGACACCGGCTGCTGTGCCCGTGACACCGGCTGCTGTGCCCGTGACACCGGCTGCTGTGCCCGTGGCACCGGCTGCTGTTTACGTACCGGGTAGGTTTGCACTGTCGCTGTTTCTGATGAAGTCCGATCTGCCGGCTTTGCGGTTGTGTGTTTCTGATTCGAGTCACGGCTGCCCACCGGTGCATATACCGGTTGTGAACTGCAACCGGCAAGCAGCAACACCAGTAATGGCACGCACAGCAATCGCATCGACATCATCCTCACCGACTGAAATACAGGTAAGCCAGGACACTGGCGACGACCAGCGCCCAGCCAATGCGTTCGACATACACGCGCAGTGCCGCTTCCATTTTCGGGCCACCCCAGGCCAGCAGGCTGGCAACCAGGAAGAAGCGTCCGCCACGACCGATCAGTGAGCCGATGACGAACAGCGGCAGGCTCATGCCAAGCGAACCGGCAGCAATGGTAAACACCTTGTAGGGAATTGGCGAGAAGCCGGCAATCAGAATTGCCCAGAAGCCCCACTCCTCGAACCAGACCTTGGCCTTCAGATAGGCCTCCATGTACCCGGCATGTTCCAGCCATGGCGCAATGGCCTCGATAGCAAAATAGCCGATCAGGTAACCGAACAGGCCACCGACGACCGAGGCCAGCGTGGTTAACAGTGCATACGCGGTGGCACGCTCCGGCCGCGCCATGCTCATCGGCGCCAGCATGACATCGGGGGGCACCGGGAAGAACGAAGACTCGGCGAAACTCAGACCACCGAGATACCACGCTGCATGGCGGTGGCGCGCCCAGATCATGCAGCGGTCATACAGGGCAGTAAATATTGTCATCAGGCCTGCCCCTTCAGCAACGGCACAAACACCACCGCCTCACGGTCTTGCGCCTCGAATTCATCACCATGGCGGGTAACGAGTTTCAGTACCTGGTGGTCACGCCCGCCAACCGGGATCACCAGCCGGCCGCCCGGCGCCAGTTGCTGCAACAACTCCTCCGGGATGATGTCCGCCGCGGCAGTAACGATAATCGCATCATAGGGCGCGAATTCAGGCAGACCGACAGTACCGTCGCTGTAGGAAGCACGCACGTTGCGCAGTCCCAGCTGGCGGAAGCGCTGCCGCGCCTGGCTTGCCAGCGGTGCGATGCGCTCGACCGTATAGACCTTGTCGACCAGTTGCGCCAGTATCGCCGCCTGGTAACCGGAACCGGTGCCGACTTCGAGGACCTTTTTCGGGGCATTGGCAACCACCAGGTCGGTCATGGCAGCCACAATGTATGGTTGTGAAATCGTCTGGTTGTAGCCAATGGGTAAAGCGGTGTCTTCATAGGCGCGGCTCGACAATGCCTCGTCGACAAACAGGTGCCGCGGCGTATTGCGTATGACATCAAGCACGGCCCCGTTTTGAATACCTTCACTGCGCAGGCGTTCGACCAACCGGTCACGCGTCCGCTGCGAGGTCATACCGATGCCACGTACCATCGAATTCAAGGTTTTGGCCCTTCTCTCATTGTTTACTCTGTAGCCCGGATGGAGCGTAACGGAATCCGGGGATGAATATGGATTTCCCCGGGTTCCGGCCCCCGGCTTACCCGCTGCCGTGGCAGGTTCTCCGAGCCTGCGCCCGGGCTACTACTACTGCCTAATGCCTGCATAATCATTCATCCAGCCAGCTACCCACCTGTTCCAGTGCTGTATAGCGGGTCAGATCGACATCCAGCGGCGTCACCGAGACATAGCCGCTACGCACGGCATGAAAATCGGTACCCGGGCCGGCATCCTGTTCGGATCCGGCTGGTCCAACCCAGTACACCGGTCGGCCACGCGGATCTTCCATTGGCACTACCGGTTCGGACTTGTGCCGATGGCCGAGGCGGGTGGCCTGCATGCCCTTGAGCGCATCTGCCGGCACGTCCGGCACATTAACATTCAGAATGGTATCCACCGGCAGTGAGCCGGGCTTCAGGCGCTGCACCAGTTCGAGCGCAACCCCGGCGGCCGTGTCGTAATGGCTCGGCTTGTCAGTCACCAGTGACACGGCAATGGCCGGCAAGCCAAGGAAACGCCCTTCCATCGCAGCAGCAACAGTACCGGAGTACAGTACATCATCACCGAGATTGGCGCCGGAATTAATGCCGGCGATCACCATATCCGGCTCTTCATCCAGTAAGCCGGTAATCGCGAGGTGTACACAATCGGTCGGTGTACCGTCGACACAGGTCACGCCATCCTCCATCTGCCGCGCCCGTATGGGGGTATCCAGGGTCAGCGAGTTGCTCGCCCCGCTACGGTCACGATCGGGCGCAACCACGGTAACCGTGGCGATTCCGGCCAGTGTGCGGGCAAGCGCCCGGATACCCGGCGCCTGATAACCATCGTCATTACTGATCAGGATATGCATGATAACCAACAATTATTTCAAGGCAGGCATCCTATTATACGGGGTCCGGGAAGACAAAATACCCTGACTGCATCGCTTGCACGGCCGGGGCAATCCGGTTAGCTTGCAGACACGAATACCAGCCTGTTGCTGTGCACAATCACACCATATTGACTGATGGCCAAATCCCGCAAACCCGACCCTGACGACATTGAACTGTTCCGCCGCAGTGTCGGGCAGGTCAGAAAGGTCAATAACGATCGTGTCCAGCATCGGCAACAGCGGCCGGCACCACGACCACGGCTGATGACCGATGATGAAATCCCCCTGGCAGACCCCGGATTCCCGGAAGCCCCGGGTGGCCTCGATGTGAGCGCCGACGACAGCCTGTTTTTTGCCCGTTCAGGATTACAGAACCGGCTACTGCAACGCCTGCGGCGCAGCCAGTTGCCGGTCGGCGCCGAACTCGACATGCATGGCATGACCATCCCGGTTGCCCGGAACGAGATCGCACGTTTCATTGCACACTGTTGCGACCGGCACATCCGCTGCGCACGCATTATTCATGGCAAGGGCTATGGTTCCAGGGCCGATGCACCAGTCCTGAAGAACCGGCTGAATAACTGGCTGCGACAACACCACGACGTGCTGGCATTCACCTCAACACCACGGGACGCCGGTGGTACCGGCGCTATCTACGTACTGTTGCGGTCACGGCGGTAAGACGGCTGCGAATTCATTCTCGATTTACACCGGCCGGGCACCTGAATGCCTGATCGCGACTGAAATCGCTTTCTACGAGAAAGTCATAAAACCGCCGCAGGAGCGGCTTCAGCTGCGATCAGAACTATGGATGTCCGGCGGCATTTCCAGAGAAAGCAAGTCAGCCGACAGGGGTTCATCCGTGGGTGTCGGCAGCAGGGACGCTGCCGTCAAGCCTACAGGGACGTATTTACGGCGTCCCACGGATGAGCCCCTGTCGGCTGGCCAATGAACTCATTGGTAATCGCGGCTGAAGCCGCTCCTACAGAAAATTGTCGGGTTACGGCACTGATCTAATCAGCTCCCGCAACACGCTGGTTGCATAACAGCCGGCTGGTAAGGTGAATTCCAGTTGCAGGGTATGCTGTTCCGGCCATGACCAGGTCATGTTTGCCGGCACAACCCGCAAGGCACGGCGCTCCTGTTTCAGCCCCGCGGCTTCGAGGCCCTGTTGCCAGTCCGTAAACGGCGCCAGACAGTCTGCTTCCAGTTGCCGGCAGTCCGCGACTACCGGACTCTCACCCTTGCCATGCATTGGCCCGGTGGGATTGATATCGTGCGTCTGCAAGCGCTGCTGCAAATCTGCATCAATAACCTCGGCAATAAAGAAACTGTGACTGCCTGACAATTGCACTGCCTCGCCCGGTAACAGCTGGTTCCAGCTACCGGCAGCCACGCGGTGCGCCAGTACCCGGTTAAACAGGAACGCCCGCGCCGCTGACAATGCCAGGCCGCGCTGCTGCCGTGACAGGCGTCGACCGGTGCCGGCAAACAGCCGGTCAGCCGTGTCGAGGTTACTGCCACCCCGGCCAAAACGCTGTTCACCGAAGTAACCGGGCACACCCGCGCGAGCTACCTGCTGCAGGCGGGTCATCAGCAAGTCCGTGTCACCGTCAATATCACGCACCCGGATACGAAACGCGTTACCTCGCAGAGCACCCCGGCGCAGCTTGCGGGTATGGCGGACATGACGCACACAGCTGAGGTCTTCGCTGTCCAGCGCAGGCCAGTCGGGTTCCTTGCTACCCGGCAGATGCACCGAGAACCACTGTTCTGTCAGCGCATGGCGGTCTTTCATGCCGGCAAAGCTGACGTTACGCAGCGATACATCGGCGAGTTGTGCCAGCCGCCCGGCGACCGCAACAGTATTCAGCCCGCGCTTGCGTATCAGCAACCAGACATGCTCACCCTCGCCCGTCGGTTCGACCAGCGGCAGTTCGGTAACCTGAAAATCCTCCGCCAGACTGCGCAAGTGACCACGTACCGGCGGCCCACCATGCGCGCAGGCAAGGCCGGCAATGGCATGGTCCAGTGAATACACCGATGAGCTAGCCCGCATTCAGGCTTCAATCAGCACAACCGCAAACGCCACAATCCCTTCACCACGTCCGGTAAAGCCCATCTGCTCGGTCGTGGTGGCCTTGACGCTGACATGCTCAACCGTGAGACCGAGATCGGCAGCGATATTGGCGCACATCGCCGGGATGTGCGTAGCAAGACGCGGCGTCTCCGCGACAACGGTAATGTCGGTATTGACGGGTTGATAGCCGGCCTCACTGACAAGCCCGACAGTGTGTTGCAGCAGGATGCGGCTGTCGATGTCCTTGTAGGCAGGATCATCCGGCGGGAAGCGCAGGCCGATATCGCCAAGTGCGGCGGCACCCAGCAAGGCGTCACACAAGGCGTGCAACACGACGTCGCCATCAGAGTGCGCTGCAAGTCCCTGGTCATGCGGAATTTCCACACCACCCAGCACCAGCCGGCCACCCGATTTGAAGGCATGGGCATCAACACCCTGTCCGATACGAATCATGTGTCACGATTCTCCAGATAATGCGCCGCCAGTGCCAGGTCGGAAGCCACGGTAATCTTGATATTGTCTCGATGCCCCTCGACCATGCGCGGCGTGTAGCCGGCCGCCTCCATGGCGGAGGCCTCGTCTGTCAGGCTGATGCCGGCAGCGATACCCTGCTGCAACGCCGCGCGCAGTTGGCCGAGTCGGAACAGTTGCGGGGTCAGGGCATGCCACAGCCCCTGCCGATCGACGGTTGCCGTCACCCCGCCAGTGGCAGCAACCCGCTTCATGGTGTCACAGACCGGTACACCAAGCAGGCCGCCATCCGTAGCGGCTACCAGCGTATCGATCAGCACGTCGATGTCAGCCGGACGAACACAGGGCCGCGCCGCATCGTGCACCAGCACCCAGTCATCGTCACCGGCATGCCCGGACAGGTATGTCAACGCATGCAGTACCGAGTGACAACGCTGCTCGCCACCGGCCACCTGCTCCAGCCGCTTGCCAGTGAACGTATCAGCCACGACAGGCCAGGCGCTGTCAGCATCGGCGATGGCTACCACAACACCGGTAATGCGTTCGACCGAAAACAATGCCGCAAGCGTGTGTTCAAGTACGGTCTTGCCGGCGAGCGGCAGGTATTGCTTGGGGGTGGCTGACTGCATGCGAGCGCCACTGCCGGCCGCCGGGACCACGGCCCAGACCATCGGCTGGTTATTATGGGTAGATGCGTTTGACACGACAGAGGAAGGTGTGGCAGCTATTCAACCACCTGGTAGAAAACCTCACCTTCCTTGACCATGCCCAGGTCCTCACGCGCATGTTCCTCGACGGCATCAAGGCCCTGTTTGAGATCCAGCACCTCGGCATTCAGGGCCGCGTTGCGTTCTCGCAGGCGCTCATTCTCCTCGCGCTGCACCTCCACGTTCTGGTACTGGTCCCAGAGATCCAGCAGGCCGCCATCGCCAAGCCACAGGGTCAATTGCAGCACCAGCAGCAGCAGCAACAGTCCGAGGAACAGGTTCTTCATGCTAGTGTGGTGTAACGGATAACGTGTACGTATCAGCGAGACGAGAAGCCGTTAGCTGCAAGGCGCGTCTCGCAGGGAATGGCGTGCCCTTTACAAGAGACGCAACACCGCAGATGACGGCTTCTCGTCTCGCCCGAAGGGAGGCCCACAAATGACCCAATACTGCGTTGCAGCCTTTGTTAAGGGAATAGCCATTAACTGCAGGCTGCGCCTTGTCCTGGGTCATTTGTGGGCCTCTGATATGTGCACGTTATCCGTTACACCGCACTAGTGCCCGCCCCGGCAGTCAATCTAGCCCGCACTTCTCACCGCGGGGCGAGATGATCGCGAAGAGATTTGGATTCACAGCGGATTTTCTGAAGAAGCGGAATACGGACTGTATTTCCGACTGAAGAAAATGCGCTGTGGATTCAAAGATCAAGCGAGGGCTCGTCATCGTGGTGAGAAATGCGGGCTAGAGGCATGTGCGTCAAGGCAGCCGTCATCCGGATCACACCTTGTTGAAAGCAGCAGCGCCGGCATAGCTGGCTGCAGCCCCGAGTTCATCCTCGATCCGCATCAGCTGGTTGTATTTGGCAACACGGTCGGAACGAGACAGCGACCCGGTCTTGATCTGCGTAGCACTGGTGGCCACGGCGATATCGGCAATCGTAACATCCTCGGTCTCACCGGAACGGTGCGATACCACGGCGCTGTATCCGGCATCGGCTGCCATATTGATGGCCGCAAGTGTCTCGGTGAGCGTACCGATCTGGTTGGGCTTGATAAGAATGGAATTGGCAACGCCCTTGTCGATGCCTTCCTGGAAGATCGAGGTATTGGTCACGAACAGATCATCACCGACCAGCTGCACCTTGTCACCGAGCCGTTCCGTCAGGATCTTCCAGCCGTCCCAGTCACCTTCATCCATGCCGTCCTCAACCGACAGAATCGGATATTGATCAACCCAGGCCGCGAGATAATCGGTAAACCCGGCAGCATCGAATTCGCGCCCCTCGGATGCAAGCACATACTTGCCGTCCCGGTAGAACTCGGAGCTGGCGGCATCCAGGCCAAGGTAAATATCACTGCCGGCCTTGAAACCGGCCTGCTCTACGGCCTCGAGTATGACTTCGATGGCCGCCTCGTTGGATGACAGGTCCGGTGCGAAGCCGCCTTCGTCACCCACTGCAGTATTCATACCACGGCTGCTCAGGACTTTCTTCAGTGCATGAAAAACTTCAGCGCCGTAACGCACGGCTTCGCGGATGCTGCCGGCACCCACTGGCAGGATCATGAACTCCTGCAGGTCGACACTGTTATCCGCATGCGCACCACCATTGATAATGTTCATCATTGGTACCGGCATCCGGTATGGCCCGTCACCAAGCAAGCGGTACAGGCCACTGCCCTGCGCATTGGCGACCGCGTGGGCATTGGCCAGCGAAATCGCCAGCAAGGCATTGGCGCCAAGACGGCCCTTGTTATCGGTACCGTCGAGTTCGATCATGGTGTTGTCGATACCGGCCTGGTCGGTTGCATCCTTGCCAAGCAATGCATCTTTCAGGGCGCCATTTACGTTGGCCACGGCCTGCAACACGCCCTTGCCCAGATAGCGGCCCTTGTCCGCATCGCGCAGTTCAACGGCTTCACGCGTACCGGTGGAGGCACCGGAAGGCACGGCTGCACGGCCAACACTGCCATCGGCCAGCGTGACCTCGGCCTCGACCGTCGGATTACCGCGGGAGTCGAGTATCTCACGCCCGTTTATTGCAGTTATTTCTGACATATTTCTCTTTACATTCCTTTAGTTATCGTTAATTTCTACATCAATATCTGAATAACCGGACAACCGCGGATTAGCGGGGAGAACCCAAGTCAGCCGTCCGGGTTATCCGTGGGTGTCGGCAGCAGGGACGCTGCCGTCAAGCCTGCAGGGACGGATTCACGGCGTCCCACGGATAGTCCGGTCGGCTAACCAATGAACGCACGGGTAATAAACCGGAAGTCCCACTGACTACTGCATCAATTCCGTTTCCGGGAACGGCTGTGATTTGACCGTGCTGTCAATCTGTTTGAGTATCTCCAGCAGTTCCCGCATGCGCGACAACGGCCAGGCATTGGGACCATCACTCAGGGCCTTTTCCGGTTCGGGATGGGATTCCATGAACAGACCGGAGATACCCACTGCCATGGCGGCCCGCGCCAGCACCGGCACAAACTCGCGCTGGCCACCGGAACAGCTACCCTGCCCGCCCGGCAGTTGCACGGAATGGGTGCCATCAAACACGACCGGCACATTGCAGTCACGCATGACGGCCAGTGAACGCATGTCGGACACCAGGTTGTTATAACCGAATGATGCGCCGCGCTCACAAACCATGATCTGTTGATTACCGGTTGCGAGTGCCTTGTCGGCAACGTTCTTCATGTCCCACGGTGACAGGAACTGGCCCTTCTTGATATTCACCGGTTTTCCCTGGCGCGCGACATTCTGGATAAAATTGGTCTGTCGGCACAGAAACGCGGGGGTCTGCAGGACATCGACAACCGCAGCGACTTCTTCCAGCGGCGTATCTTCATGCACATCGGTCAGCACCGGTACACTCAGCTGGTCTTTCACCATTTGCAGAATACGCAAACCCTCCTCCAACCCCGGGCCGCGGAAACTCGCATGCGAGGAGCGGTTGGCCTTGTCGAAGGATGACTTGTAGATAAACGGAATCTGCAACGACGCCGTAAGTTCCTGCAGCTGGCCAGCGGTATCAATCGCGAGCGCCTCGCTTTCGATTACGCAGGGACCCGCAATCAAAAAGAAAGGCTGGTCAAGGCCGGCCTCGAAACCACACAATTCCACGTTACTTTACTCCTTGTGAGCCAGGTTACACTCAGGCGTCGCCGTGTGCCATGGCCTGGATAGCGACAGGATGACTGCCTTCATTATAGGCCACTGCCGCCTGGATATACCCGCTAAACAGGGGATGACCATCACGCGGGGTCGAGGTGAACTCGGGATGGAACTGACAACCAAGGAACCAGGGATGATCCGGAATTTCCACCACCTCGACCAGCTTGCCATCAACAGACAGACCGGACAGCTTCAGGCCGTTGTCTTCCAGCACCTGGCGGTAATGGTTGTTGAATTCATAACGGTGACGATGGCGTTCAACAATAACGTCCTGCCGGTACAGTGAGTGCGCCAGGCTGTCATCAAGCAGCCGGCACTGCTGTCCACCGAGTCGCATGGAGCCGCCAAGGTCGGAATCCTCGTCACGCTGTTCGAGCCCGCCATCCTCACGGCTCCATTCGGTAATCAGGGCAATGACCGGATCATCGGCACCCTTCACGAACTCGGTCGAGTGCGCACCGGCGAGACCCGCTACGTGGCGCGCAAACTCGATCACCGCGACCTGCATGCCAAGACAGATACCGAGATAGGGAATATTGTTTTCACGGGCATAGCGCACCGCGGCAATCTTGCCTTCCACACCACGCTTGCCAAAGCCGCCCGGCACCAGGATACCGTCGGCACCTTCCAGTATGCCGGTGCCGCTGGTCTCGATAGTCTCGGAATCGACATAGCGGATATTAACGTTGGTATGAGTATGGATGCCGGCGTGGATCAGTGCTTCTGACAATGACTTGTAGGATTCGGTCAGGTCAACGTACTTGCCGACCATGGCAATGGTGACCGTATGAGTACGCTGTTCACTGTCACTGATGACCTGCTCCCATTCAGAGAGGTCTGCCGGTGGCGCATCCAGTCCGAGTTTCTCGACGACGATCTCGTCCAGATCCTGTGCGTGCAGAAGTTGCGGAATTTTATAGATACTGTCGACATCCACCGCGGAAATGACTGCGCGTTCCTCAACATTGGTAAACAATGCGACCTTGCGACGCTCGGCCGGCGGCAACGGCCGATCGGCACGGCACAGCAGGATATCGGGCTGAATACCGATGGAACGCAGTTCCTTGACGGAGTGCTGTGTCGGCTTGGTCTTGATCTCACCGGATGCGGCGATATACGGCACCAGTGTCAGGTGCATGAACAAGGCATGCTCGCGACCCAGCTCAACACCCATCTGACGGATGGCTTCCAAAAACGGCAGGGACTCGATGTCACCGACCGTACCACCAATTTCGACCATGGCGATATCGGCATCACCGGCGCCCCGGCGGATGCTTGCCTTGATTTCGTCGGTGATGTGCGGAATGACCTGCACGGTCGCACCGAGGTAATCACCGCGGCGCTCCTTGCGAATGACATTTTCGTAGATCTGCCCGGTAGTGAAGTTGTTGTGCTTCCCCATGGTGGTCCGGACAAAACGTTCGTAATGACCCAGGTCGAGGTCAGTCTCGGCGCCATCATTGGTGACAAATACCTCGCCGTGCTGGAACGGACTCATGGTGCCCGGATCGACATTGATGTAGGGATCGAGCTTCAGCAGGGTAACCTTGAGGCCGCGGGACTCGAGCAATGTGCCCAACGATGCGGAAGCGATACCCTTGCCCAATGAGGACACTACGCCGCCGGTAATAAAGATAAATCGGGTCATCAATGCTCTGGAATCAGGGTTGCGGCAGTGCACCGCAGGACGGGAAAACACGTTACCAGATCAGGCCGTACACCACAATTCTTTCGGCTGCCGGAACGGCCTGCTTGCGTCAATTCGGCTGGTCGGGCTGCCGGTGCCAGTGAATGGCCATACCGGGCTCGCCGGCAGCGGCACTGAATGGCTCGCAGACCCAGTGCCCGGCAACCGCGGCCAGCCGGTCATCGACATAGATCAGCGGGATACGCTGCCGTTCCCAGGGTGGCACCCCCCGCTCCTGGAACAGCTTTTTCAGGCTGTGGTGATGTTGCCGCCCTGCCGGCCGGCAACGTTCGCCGCCACGCCGGTAACTGACACGCACCTGCCGGTTGATGGCCGCCAGCCGGATGCCGTTACCGGACTCGCGGCTCGCGGTCAGGCTGCCACCGGCGGCCGGCAACAACAGCGGTCCCCGCAGGTCCCAGTCCAGCACCATCGCCGGGTTGTGGACCGGGGCCTGCCGCTGCAGGTAGAGCCGGTCCCGGTAACGCCGCACTTCCTGCGCGGCAAAACGTACACAGGGTTCCGCATCAGCACGGCTGCCGAGAATATCGTTGCTGATGCGGGACAGCACCGCGGCCGACGGCGCCCCGCCACTGTGTTGTACCAGCCAGCTGCGCAGGACGTTGCGCTGTCGCGCCGGCGTCAGCTGCTGCAACGCGGGAATTGACAGGCAAGCCATCTGCTCATGGCAAACATCATTAATATCACTGTCAGCCAACTGGCCGAGCAAGGTGGCCGCTTCGGCGCAATGAGCGGCACTGCGTGCCAGCGTCTCACTCGTGGCCGGCCAGCGTTCCCGCAGCACCGGCAGGATACGGTGGCGCAGGAAATTCCGATCCAGCCCGGTGTCGGTATTGCTCGGGTCCTCGACCCACTGCAGGCCGTGCTGCTGCGCATAGGCCAGTAAATCGACACGCCTGACAGCCAGCAGGGGCCGCAACAGGTGGCCAGCGCCAAATGTGCTCGCCGCCGGCATGGCAGCCAGTCCCTTAACGCCACTGCCACGCAGCAACTGCAGTAACAGGGTCTCGGCCTGGTCATCCTGGTGCTGCGCCGTCAACAGGCAATGACCGTCCGGCAGCCAGTCCTGCAGCGCGCTGTAACGTGCCTGCCTGGCTGCCGCCTCGGGGCTTTCGCCACCGACCGCACGCCCGTCCACCTGCAATTCGACCAGTGGCACCGCCAGTGCCCGGCAAACCGAGCGACAATGTTCCTGCCACTTTCCGGCTGCCGCCTGCAGGCCATGATTGACATGCACCGCACCAGGCGCTGCGGCAAGCGAGTCTCGCAGGGCCGTCAGCGCATGCAGCAAGACGTGGGAATCAACACCACCACTGTAGGCCACCCAGTAGTGTGTATCAGCCGGACCGGTCGATAATGCGTGCTTGAGAGTGGCGGGAGAAAAATCCATCGGTCTGCAGAACGGCTGCCGGTCATAACCGGCATGGGTCGGCTATTGCTCGGTGAACTCGCCATAGGCCATCAGGCGCTGGTAACGTTTCTCGATCAACTCATCCAACCCGTCTTTTGACAGTGCAGCCAGTTCCTCGACCAGCGCCTTGCGCAGCCTCTCGGCCATGGTGTCGATATCACGGTGCGCACCGCCGAGCGGTTCATTGATGATCCGGTCGATCAGGCCGAGTTCCCGCAGGCGACTGGAGGTAATACCCAGCGCCTCGGCGGCCTCCTCCGCCTTTTCGGCGCTCTTCCAGAGAATCGAGGCACAGCCTTCCGGTGAAATGACCGAGTAGGTGCTGTACTGCAGCATCAGGGTGCGATCACCAACACCGATGGCAAGCGCGCCACCGGAACCGCCCTCCCCAATTACGGTACAGATAATCGGGGTATGCAACTGCGACATGGCAAACAGGTTCTTCGCAATCGCCTCACTCTGGCCACGTTCCTCGGCACCGATTCCCGGATAGGCACCCGGGGTATCGATAAAGGTCAGCAGCGGCAGCTTGAAGCGCTCCGCCATCTGCATCAGGCGCAGTGCCTTGCGATAGCCCTCCGGCCTCGCCATACCAAAGTTGCGATGCAACTTCTCCCTGGTGTCACGCCCCTTCTGTTGACCGATCACCATGACCGGCATGTCCTCCAGACGACCGATGCCGCCGATGATGGCGTGGTCGTCGGCGTAGCAGCGGTCACCGTGCAATTCCTGGAACCCGGTAAAGATCCTGACCACATATTCCATCATGTAGGGTCGTTGCGGGTGGCGCGCCAGCTGGGAAATCTGCCACGATGTCAGGTTCGAAAAAATGGTCTCGGTCAGCGCCCGGCTCTTGGCCTCAAGCTTGGTGACTTCGTCACTGATGTTGACATCGGCATCATCGCCGATATAACGCAGCTCGTCGATCTTGGCTTCAAGTTCGGCGATCGGCTGTTCGAAATCCAGGAAGTTCAGGTTCATTCAGTTATCCAGGTATTGTCTGTAATTCAGTATACCGGCAGAGAGTCGGCAGGGTGTTGATTATGCAGTTACGAACGCTAAGTATATTCGACGGCCACCCGCTCTTCACCTGCCAGTTCCTGCAGGCGGTGCAGCAATTCATCCGTGGGATGCACGCTCCAGTCATCACCAAGCGCGACCCGCGCATCGGCATCGCCACCATGGTAGTCGATACAGACACGGCATTGCCCTTCCCTGAACGGTTGCAGAACCTCGGCCAGTGACCGCATGAAGCCATTCCGCGCCTGCCCCGATTCTACACCGACAACAACGCGACGCGCGTAGTTCTCACGCGCCTGGTTGATATCGTAGATCGCCTGTGCGGTTACCTGCAGGCGGCCCGAGTAGTCATCCATACCGATCACACCCTGGATTACCAGCAGTTTGTCCTTGCCCAGCATGGCCTGGTACTTGTCAAACACATCGGAAAAAATGCGCACATCGATACGTGCCGTGTGATCGTCCATGCTCAGGAAGGCAATCTTGCCACCACGCTGGGTTTTGCGCACCCGCATGGTCATGACCAGCCCGGCAATGGCGACCTGCCGTTCACCCGCCTCGGGACGGCCGGCCGGGTTATCGCCATTCGCGCTTACCAGGCTGGCGAGTCTGCCACTGGTGATATTTTCCAGTTCGCGCACATATCGGCTAATCGGGTGACCGGTCAGGTACAGGCCAAGCGTTTCCTTTTCGCCCAGCAGCTTCTGTTCTTCACCCCATTCAGGTACTACCTGCTTCTCTAACGGCACAATACTTTCCTGCCGGGTTTCACCAAACAGGTCGTCCTGGCCGGTGTCCTGGTTGCGCGCCGACTGCATTGCCATCTGCAACGCCATCGGCAGATTGGCGATCTGCGCAGCACGGGTATCACCCATGGAGTCAAGCGCACCGGCACGGATCAGTGAATCAAAAACCCGGCGGTTGAGCTTGCGAGTATCGACCCGCTGGCAGAAATCGAACAGGTCGGTATAGCGCCCATGTTCGTGACGTTCCTGCAGGATGCATTCAATCGCCGACTGCCCGACACCCTTGATGGCGCCAAGCCCGTAAAGAATGATGTCATCCGACTGCACGGTAAAATAATAGTCCGACGTATTTACATCCGGTGGCACTACTTTCAGTTTCATGTCCCGGCATTCAGCAATCAGCAACACGATCTTGTCGGTGTTGTCCATGTCAGTCGACAGCACCGCCGCCATGAACGCCGCCGGGTAATGCGCCTTCAGCCAGGCGGTCTGGTAGGAAATCAGCGCATAGGCGGCCGAGTGGCTCTTGTTAAAACCGTAACCGGCAAACTTCTCCATCAGATCAAAAATACCACTGGCAACAGCTTCGTCGACGCCTCGCGCCAGTGCACCTTCGAGGAAAATGGTGCGCTGCTTGGCCATTTCCTCGGGTTTTTTCTTACCCATGGCACGGCGCAGCAGGTCGGCTCCACCAAGCGTGTAGCCGGCCAGCAACTGGGCGATCTGCATGACCTGTTCCTGGTAGAGAATCACGCCGTAGGTGGGTTTGAGTATCGGCTCGAGATCCGGGTGCGGATACTTGACTGTCGCCATACCGTGCTTGCGCTTGATGAAGTCATCGACCATGCCCGACTGCAACGGGCCGGGCCGGAACAGTGCCACCAGTGCAACAATATCCTCGAAACTGTCCGGTTGCAGGCGCCGGATCAGGTCTTTCATGCCGGTGGATTCGAGCTGGAACACCGCCGTGGTGCCGCAGGCCTTGAGCAAGCTGAAGGCCGCCTTGTCAGTCAGCGGAATGCCCTCGATATCAATGACCGGCTCACCGGCATTGGCACGCAGCGCATTAATGGTTTGCAAGGCACGGTCAATAATCGTCAGGGTGCGCAGACCGAGGAAATCAAACTTCACCAGCCCGACGGCCTCGACATCATCCTTGTCATACTGGCTGACAATGGCGTCACCACCCTGTTCGCAATACAGTGGTGTGAAGTCGGTCAGGCGTGAAGGCGCGATCACGACACCACCGGCATGCTTGCCGGCATTTCGTGACAAACCCTCCAGTGATTGCGCAAGATCGATAACCGTGCGCACATCCTCGTCGGCATCGTACAACTCCGCCAGTGCCGGCTCCTGGTCCAGCGCCTTGTCCAGTGTTATGCCGATTTCGAATGGAATCAGCCTGGCAATGCGATCGACAAAGCCGTACGGATGTCCGAGTACACGGCCAACATCCCTGACTACTGCCTTGGCCGCCATCGAACCATAGGTAATGATCTGTGAAACACGATCCCGGCCATAACGCCCGGCGACGTAATCAATGACACGGTCACGCCCCTCCATGCAGAAGTCAACATCGAAATCCGGCATGGAAACACGTTCGGGATTGAGGAAGCGTTCAAACAGCAGGTCATAACGGATCGGATCAAGATCGGTGATCGTCAGCGCATAGGCCACCAGCGAGCCGGCGCCGGAACCACGGCCGGGACCTACCGGCACACCGTTCTGCTTGGCCCATTTGATGAAGTCGGCAACGATAAGGAAATAACCCGGGAAACCCATGGACACGATGACCTGGACCTCTGTTTCCAGCCGGTCGAGGTATTGCTGACGTAGCGTACCGTCCTTGTCCGCAGCAGGCATCAGAATCTTCTGCAGACGCAGTTCCAGCCCTTCCCTGGCCTGGCGCCTGAAATATTCGTCCAGTGTAAGGTCAGCCGGTACTGGAAAATCCGGCAGGTAATTCTTGCCCAGTTCAACCTCGAGATTGCAGCGGCGGGCAATGGCAACCGTATTCTCCAGCGCTTCCGGTATATCGCTGAACAGTTCCGCCATTTCTTCCGGTGACTTGATGTATTGCTGTTCCGAGAATGCATGGCTGCGGCGGGAGTCATTCAGTACACGGCCCTCGTTGATACAGACGCGTGCTTCGTGGGCTTCGTAATCTGACGCCGCAATGAAATGCACATCATTGGTGGCCACCACTGGTAACGCAGTTTCGGTGGCCAGTGCCACGGCACGGTGCAGGTATTCTTCATCCCCTGCCCGCCCGGTACGCTGCAACTCCAGATAAAAACTGTCAGGGAAAAGTTTCTGCCAGTGCTGCAGCAATATATGTGCGCGGTCCGGCTTGTTCACCAGCAGTGCCTGGCCGACATCACCTGCCCGCCCGCCGGACAATGCAATCAGTCCATCCGTACAACCTTCAAGCCAGGCCTTTTCCAGTACCGGCAGACCGGCATGCTGACCCTCGGTGTACGTGCGCGACACCAGCCGGGACAGGTTCAGATAACCTGTACGGTTCTTGCACAACAGCACAATGCGTGTCGGTTGCTCCTTGCTGTCGCCATCCGCAACCCACAGGTCGACCCCGATAATCGGTTTCAAGCCGGCCGACATTGCAGCCCGGTAAAACTTGACCATGGCGAACAGGTTGCCCTGATCGGTTACTGCAACCGCCGGCATGCCCGAATCGGCTGACTTTCTGACCAGCGCCGGTATCCGGACCGTGCCGTTGGCGAGTGAATATTCAGTGTGGACGTGGAGATGGATGAAGGTCGATGACATGCAAAAAGTGTCCGTGTTTATGAACTGCGTTTCAAGTCCGGGGCCATACCTAGGATATTTCTTGATTGTTTTTGTATATATCTGTTTTTACTGATTAATTATTTTTTAATGGCCCTGCCAGTCAGGGCAGCCGGACGGGCCATGGGTTGGCGCAGGCAGCCTGCCCGGCAAGCACCCCGGTGCCGGTGCAAAAAACTGCCGATCAGGACCGGATCCAGGATCTAAATATTATGCTGCGATTGTCGATATAAAAATGACATTACGTACTTCAGGTATCACTGTCAGGAAGACACACTGGATTGAACATGCAAAGTCGTACTTCCTCCGTATTCGAGGAAGAAGAATTAAAAGGTTTCTCACGCAGCATGGCCGAATTACAGTGGCTGTTGCTGATTCTTGCCGTTCTGTATTTCTTCATCCCGACCCGCCCGATCAACAACACCGACACAGTGATCATCACCATGATCAGCTATGCCGGTTTCATCATGGCATTCCGTTATATGAATTTCCATGCCAGGGAAACCCGCTGGAAACTGGCGATAGAAACCTGGGTCATGATTGCATTCATTACCCTGATTATCTGGCATACCGGGCTGGTGGAAAGCCCGTTGCTTAACCTTTACCTGCTGGTCATCATTGCATGCGCCATTACCCTCGGCAAGGTCATGACCATACTCGAGGTTGTACTGATCGCCGTCTGCTACCTGTACATGGGATTCGAAACCTTTGCCGCCGACATATTTGCGCCGGCAACCTTCACCATCCTGATGGCAAAGTTCTCACCGTTCCTGCTGGTTGCCTATGTCACTTCCATGCTGGCCTCGGACATTCTGTTTGCCAAGAAAAAAACCACCATCCTCTCGCAGACGGATGAACTGACCGGGCTATTGAACATGCGTGCTTTCAGTACAATCCTGGACAAGGAGATCGCAGCGGCTGCACGTTATAACAACCCGTTCACCATTGTCATGATCGACGTGGACGGCCTGAAAGATGTCAATGACCGCTTCGGGCATACCACCGGCAGCCGGCTGGTAAAAGTGGTTGCCAACGCCATCAAGAACAGCGTCAGGAACTCCGATGTCCTGGCACGCTTTGGCGGCGACGAATTTATTGCCCTGATGACACATACCACCACCGAGCATGCGCGCTACGCAGCCGAGCGTATCCGTGCCGCCATCGACAACAGCTCGTTCGACACGGACGGCCACCGCGTTGCGGCTACCGTCAGCATCGGTATTGCCAGCTTCCCGGACTGTGTTGATGAAGCGAACAAGGTACTGGACAAGGCCGACGTCGCGCTCTACAAGAGCAAGAACACCGGCCGCAATCGTGTCACCTACTACGACGCCAGCCTTGAAGCCAGCCAGGTCTATGCCTGAGCTTCTTTTTTGCCCGGCTACTGCCCTTGCAGTAATTTTCTGACCGGCGCATACGAGCGCCGGTGTATTGCCGTTACACCGAGACGCTGCAGCGCCTCAAGATGTGCGCGACTCGGATAGCCCTTGTGCTGCGCGAGACCATAACCCGGATATTCTGCATCCATTACCAGCATCTCCCGGTCACGCGTGACCTTGGCAATGATCGATGCCGCACTGATAGCCGGCACCAGGCTGTCCCCCTTGATAATCGCGTCTGCCGGACAGGCCAGGGCCGGCAACCGGTTACCATCCACCATGGCATATTCTGCTGCCGGCAGCAGACCCGCTACTGCACGCTGCATGGCCAACAGGGTTGCCTGCAGGATATTCAGGCTGTCTATCTCCTCCACATCCGCTCGCCCGATCGACCACGCCAGCGCCTTGCCGGTGATTTCGCCATACAGCAGGTCACGCCGTTTCTGTGAAAGTTTTTTCGAATCCCCCAGCCCGGTAACCGGCATATCGGGATCCAGAATAACGGCACCAGCGACCACCGGCCCGGCCAGTGGTCCGCGTCCGGCCTCATCGACACCGGCAAGCATGCGGGTACCGGCCCTGCTATACCATTCGTCCATTCCGTCCTACCATATCCAGCACAATATCTGTAATCTGCCGGTTCGCATCACAGCGCAGCGACTCGTGCAACCGGGAGAAGATTCCGGCGAGTTCATCAACCCGTTGTGGATTGTTGATTAATTTCATGATTTCCCTGCCGAGGATTGCCGGTGCCACTTCGCCCTGAATGACCTCACGCACCAGCGGCTCGCCGGACAGCAGGTTTGGCAATGAAAACCAGCGTGTCTTTACCAGCCGCTTTGCCAGCTGGTAACTGAGTGGTGACAGGCGGTAGGCAACCACCATCGGCCGCTTCAGCAGCATACACTCGAGCGTTGCCGTCCCGGACGCCAGCAAGGCAGCGTCGCAGGCCGCCAGGGCTTCCAGCGACTTGCCATTCAGCAGGGTCATCGGCAGCGTGCAACGCAATCGCCGCAGGCGCCGTTCAAAGACATCCCGGCAGGCAGCATTGACAAATGGCACGACAAAACCGGTATCGATTCTGCGTTCATAACACCATTTGGCCGCCCGGATGAACGGGCCTGCAAGCCGCCTGACCTCGTCCACCCGACTCCCCGGCAACAACGCCACCAGCTTGCCCCGGCCATCGATACCGAGATGCTGCCGCGCCAGCGCCGGGTCGACAGCATTTGCCAGCGTATCCGCCAGCGGGTGACCGACATAACGCACCGGAATATTATGCCGGCGATAAAACTCTTCCTCGAAGGGATACAGGGTCAACATGCAGTCAACACTGTCGGCTATCTTGCGCAGCCGGTAACGGCGCCAGGCCCAGACCGACGGACTGACATAGTGCATGGTCCTGATGCCCGCCCTTTTCAGATCCTTCTCCAGTGACAGGTTGAAATCAGGTGCATCGACGCCAATAAAAATATCCGGCGGCGTTGCCAGAAAATGCCGGCGCAGGTCACTGCGGACAGATACCAGCCCTGGCAGATGCCTGACGACATTGGTCAGGCCCATAACGGACAGTTTCTCCATCGGGTAAAGACTGAAGCAACCGGCCTCGGTCATGCGTGGACCACCAATACCCTCAAACACGACGTCCGGCACCTGCTCCCGGATAGCCTGTATCAGGCCTGCACCCAGGCGGTCGCCCGAGGCCTCGCCCGCCACAATGCCAATATGAAGAGGATGACCGCTCATTACAGACAAGCCCCGCTAACGGATTATTCCGCGGCGGTGCTGCTCCAGAAAGCTGACCAGCACCTGCAAGTGTATGTCCGAAGCAGACTGTTCACGCAGCTGGTCAAGAATTTTCTCCGGCGAATTCTCCGAGCGATACAATACCCGGTAGGCCTGCTGCAGGTGATTCAGTTCATCTTCCGAGAACCCGTGTCGTTTCAGCCCCTCCTTGTTCAGACCACGGGCACGTGCCGGGTTACCGGAAACCGTCATGTAAGGTGGAATGTCCTTGCCGATAACACTGCCGAATGCAGAAAACACATAGGCGCCAATGACGCAGAACTGGTGCACCAGTGTATAACCGCCAAGTGTCACATGGTCTTCAACGCTGACATGCCCGGCCAGCGATGCGCCATTGGCAAAGGTTGTATCATTGCCGACCTGGCAATCATGTGCGATATGCGCCGAGGCCATGATCCAGTTGTGGTTGCCCAGCCGGGTCACACCAGCGCCGGCACCGGTACCACGGTTGATGCTGACATATTCACGGATGACATTGCCGTCACCGATTTCGAGGGCGCTGTCTTCGCCCCGGTATTTCTTGTCCTGTGAAACATCGCCGATCGAGGCAAACTGGTGAATCCGGTTTTCGGCGCCAATCCGGGTTGGCCCGTTAATAACGACATGTGGACCGACCCGGCTACCCGGCCCGATTACGACGTTTGGCCCGATGACGCTAAACGGCCCGACATGAACATCATCGGCAATTTCGGCAGCGCTATCGACAACTGCCCGTTGGTCGATCAAGTGTCGATATCCCGTTCAGTGCACATGATCTCGGCACAGGCGACGACCTTGCCATCAACACTGGCATTGCAATCAAACAACCAGAGACCCCGCCGGGTGCGTAACAGCTTTACCTTGAGCACCAGCTGATCACCCGGCTCAACCGGTTGCTTGAAACGGACCTTGTTCATGCCAACCAGGAAGTAAAGTGTCTCCCGTTCAGCCGTCTGCTCCAGCGTACGGAAGGCCAGCAGACCGGTTGCCTGTGCCATGGCCTCCAGGATCAGGACACCCGGCATGACAGGCCGCTGCGGGAAGTGCCCCTGGAAGAAGGGTTCATTGAACGTGACGTTCTTGATGCCGGTCAGTGATTCACCCTTGTTGAATTCAGTCACCCGATCTATCAGCAGGAACGGATAACGATGGGGTAAATGATGCAGTATCTGGTTTATATCCATAGGTTCAGCTTGCGCTCACATGGTTTCTGTTTATCGTGGGCAGACAGTCATCCGTCAGCGGATTTCCGTTCCAGCGCCTGCAGCCGCCTGGCCAGTTCATCCAGCTGCCGCAGGCGTGCCGTATTCCTGCACCAGGCAGTACTCTCCTGGGCTGACAGACCTGAAGAGTATACACCCGGCTGGTCGATGGATTGGGTCACCATGGTCATACCGGTGACCGTGACATGATCGGTAATCTCGAGATGTCCGACGATGCCGACGCCGCCGCCGATCATGCAGTGTTTGCCAATGCGCGCGCTGCCGGATATGCCGACGCAGCCCGCGATCACGGTATGTGCGCCGATATGGACGTTGTGGGCAACCTGGATCTGGTTATCCAGCCTGACACCGTCCTCGATGACCGTATCATCCAGCGCGCCGCGGTCAATCGTGGTATTCGCCCCGATTTCGACATCATTGCCGATGCTGACACCGCCCAACTGCGGCACTTTCAGCCACCGCCCGTCTTCCCGTGCATGCCCGAAACCATCACTGCCAATCACCGCACCCGGATGGATCATGACCCGCGCGCCGATACGAATGGCGTGTCTGATAACAACATTGGGATACAACACAGTACCGGCGCCAAGTACACTGCCCTCGCCGACAACACAACCGGCAGCCAGCTGCACACCGGCGCCAATATCCACCCCGTCCGCCAGCACACAGTTGGGCCCGATCCAGGCAGATGCATCAATGCGGCAATCTTCACCGATGACTGTCGCTGGATGAACACCCTGTTCTGGTGGTACCGGCGGACTGATCAGTGTGGCCGCCCTGGCAAAGGCAGCATAGGGATTGGCAACGACCAGCACTGCACCCGGTGCTTGCCCGGCATAATCGGCCTGCAGGATAATTGCGCTGGCACGGGTCGTGGCAAGGTATTTGCGGTACCTGGCGTTGGCAAGGAAACTGAGCGCTCCCTCACCGGCCTGCTCAAGCGACCCTACAGATGTGATCAGGCAGTCAGGATCACCACGCAGTTCGGCACCGATCCTGTTTGCCAGTAGCCCGAGTGCAAGCCCCATGCCATGAATTATTTCAAAGGAATAATATGCTTGTTAGATTATTTGTGATTCCTGACGAGCATCTTCAGGATATCGTCGGTAATGTCGGCACGCTCGCTGGCATACACCACGCCCTGGCTCAGGATCAGGTCGTATTTCTGTTCCTTCGAAAATGTGTCTATGGCTTTAGACAAGTCACGCTGAACATTTGCCAGTACCTCGTTACGGCGGATATTCAGGTCATCCCCGAATTCCTCCTGCGAGCGCTTCAGGTCCCGGCGCATGGACAGGATTTCCCGTTCCAGCTTGCTGTTCTCTGATTCGCTCATCACGGCACTGTCCCGCGCCAGGCGTTCCTCCTGTTTGCGAATCTTGCTCTGCAGTTCCACCAATTCCTTCTCGCGGGGTGAAAACTCGGCTTCAATCTTGCTTTGCGCCTCCTTTACCTGTGGCGCACTCTCCATAAGTTTGGCGGCATCCACAAAACCAACCTTCATCTCGGCAACCACGGTACCGGAAAACAGTATGGCTGAGGCCAGCAGCACGGTAGCCAGCTGCGATATTTTAGGTATGTTCAAGATAGTTCTCCACATTGTCTGTTTTAGAATAATGATCCGAAGGTAAACTGGAAGTTCTGTACGTCGTCCTTGCCCTCGTCATTTAGCGGGTAAGCAAGACTGATTGCCAGCGGGCCCATCGGCGACAGCCAGAGACCCCCGATACCGACAGAATAGCGCAAATCACTGGTTTTAAAGGTATCGTAATTCTCGTAGACATTACCAATATCAAAGAATGCGCTCATGCGATACGAAGTGCTTGCCTCCAGAAACGGGATCGGGAAGACCAGCTCGGTACTGCCGACGAGCTTCATACTGCCGCCGATCGGGTTACCCCTCGAGTCGCGCGGGCCCAGGGTGTTGTCTTCGAAACCGCGCACCGAACGCACGCCACCGGCAAAGTAATTCTCGAAAAACGGTAATTCATCATAGTCCCCGTAGCCATCACCATACCCCACATCCGCTTTCATCGACAGAGTCAGGTTCTTGGTCAGCGGCACATAGCGCTGCTGCCGGTAACCCAGCTTGTAATATTCCAACCCCGACCGTGGCACGGCCGCTTCCACAGTAAAGCGCTGCAGACCACCCTGGTCAGCAAAGATCGCCCTGTTGGTGGTATCGTGGCTCCAGCTGCCGGTCAAACGTACGGAATTGTACTGGTCACCGTGGTCATCGATAAACTCCTTCACCTCCTTCGGAGAATTCGAGGTCTTTTTCAGCTTCAGATTTTCGTACTCGGTATTGAGCCGAACGGTATCGTATTCGTTGATCGGGATACCGAAGCTGATATTTGCGCCAAAGGCGTCTGTCGTGTAATCGGACAGGTTGGCCTCCTCGGCATCTGTCTGACGGAAAAACGCGCCAAAACCGCGACTGACACCATCGATGGTGTAATACGGGTTCGTGTAATTGAAGCTGTAGACGGTATTTACATTACTGTTGTTGAATGAAAAGCTGATGCGTTTGCCACTACCCAGGAAATTATCCTGACTGACGCTGGCATTGAAAAGCAGGCCGGATGTCTGCGAAAAACCGAGGCCGGCAGTGATGTTGCCGGAGGATGTCTCGGTCACCGAGTAATTAATATCCACCTGGTCGGTGGTACCGGGAACAGTGGGTGTCTCGACGTTAACATCCTCGAAGAACCCGAGACGCTGCAAACGGGTCCGTGACCGTTCCACCTTGCTGGCCGAGAACCAGCCGGCTTCCATTTGCCGCATTTCCCGACGCAACACTTCGTCACGCGTCGAGACATTACCGGAGACATTGACGCGGCGTACATACACCCGGTCGCCCGGATCAATGAAGAACGCCAGCGACACCTCGTTGGTTTCATCATCCAGCTCCGGCACGGTATTCACATTGGCAAAGGCATAACCCTGATCACCCAGTTTCTCGCTGATCCGGTCAACAGCCTCGGTCACCCGCTTGCGCGAAAATACGTCATCAGGATTGATCCGTACCAGCGGGAACAGCTCCTCAGGCTCCACTACCAGATCGCCGGACAGGGTCACTTCACGGATCCGGTACTGCTCACCCTCGGCAATATTGATGGTGATGTAGATGTCCTTCTTGTCCGCTGTTATGGATACCTGGGTAGAGGTGATATTGAAATTCAGGTAACCGCGATCCAGGTAGAATGAGCGCAGAATCTCGAGATCAGCCGCGAGTTTCTGCTTGGAGTACTGGTCGCTCTTGGTCACGAACGAGAAGATGTTCGGCGGTTCAAGCGAAAAATCATCGGTCAGTTCCTTGTCAGGAAACTGATGATTGCCAACGATATTGATCTGCTTGATACGCGCTACCTGGCCCTCGGAAATATCAATCAGGATACCGACCCGGTTTCTTTCCAGTGGCGTTACGGTGGTGTTGATCTTGACGGAGTATTTGCCACGACTGAAATACTGGCGCTGCAGTTCCTGTTCCACCTTGTCCAGCAAGGAACGGTCAAACACCCGACCTTCCGCGAGCCCGATTTGCTTGAGACCGTCCAGTAGCGCCTCGGTCTCCAGGTCCTGGTTACCGGTAATCTCGATGCTGCTGACGGCCGCACGCTCCGTAACATTAACGACCAGTACATTGCCATCGCGTTCCAGATTGATATCGCTAAAGAAGCCGGTCTTGAACAGCGCCCGCATGGCCTCTTCCGATGACTCAGTGGTCAGATAATCACCGACCTTTACCGGCAGGTAATTGAAGACCGTACCCGCCGATATGCGTTGCAGGCCATCGACCCGGATATCAGCCACTTCGAAGGTCTCGAACGCCTGCACCGGCGCAAACACAAGACCGAGTATCAATATAAGAAGGATGCTTCGCATCAATGTATGCACTTGTCGAACATGTTACCGTTTAGCCGAACAACCGGGTCAGATCGTTATAAAATGCCAGTGTCATCAACATCAGCAGCATGACGATCCCGATACGCTGACCAACTAGCTGTGCAGCTTCGGAAACAGGACTCCCCTTGACCAGTTCAAGAAGGTAATACAACAGGTGCCCGCCATCCAGAATCGGGATTGGCAACAGGTTCAGCACACCCAGGCTGACACTGACAATTGCCATAAAACCGAGGAATGCAGCCAGGCCAGTAACCGCTGTCTGGCCGGCATACCTGGCAATACTGATTGGCCCACTCAGGTTTTCAATCGATGCCTTGCCGGTCACCATTTTCCATAATATTTGCAACGTCAGGGCCGACATTTCCCAGGTCTTTCCCAGCGCAACCGGTATGGCTTCAAGCGGGCCGTAGCGAACAACGACGCGCATTGTATCATGCTGCCCGGTCGCGGAAAGTCGCACGTAAGCACCGATACGACCGAAAGATTCTCCGCCTTCCGCAACCGCATCGGGGGTCAGCTCCAGCCGCACCGGCGTGCCATCGCGGTCCACCTCTACCTCGATGGTTTCTCCTGGACGGGCCCGCACATACTCGACCAACTGGCCCCAGTCTGCGATAGCTGTGCCGTCGGCACTGATTACCTGGTCACCACTGCGCATGCCGGCCCGTTCGCCGGGACCACCGTCAACCAGTCGCTCGATAATTGCCGGATAGGCCGGCCGCCACGGTTTCAGGCCAAAATTCTCCAGCAGGCCACCCTTGCCCAGCAACCGGCCGGATTCGTCCAGCACCACCTGCAGGTTTCTGCCGGCGCCGGCCTCGTCCTGTACCTGCACCTGGAACGACATGTTTTCGGTCAAACCGGCATCCAGCAGGGCCAGCACCGCGGTTTCCCAGCTGGGTGTATCCCTGCCATCGACAGCAAGAATTTCGTCACCGGAGCGGAAACCCGCCTGCTCGGCATAACTTGCCGGGATGACCTCGCCAACCACCGGGCGCAAACCCGGCACGCCGCTGACAAACATGACCCAGTAGGCAAGAATGGCAAAGACAAAATTGAACAGCGGCCCCGCTACCACCACCGATATCCGTGTCGACAGGGGCTGGCGGTTAAATGCCCGGTCACGTTCCGCCTCGGCAACCTCCCCGTCGCGCTCATCCAGCATCTTCACATAACCACCCAGCGGAATGGCGGCCAGCACCAGCTCGGTATTATCGGCGCCAAAACGCCAGCTCCACAGCGGCTGACCAAAACCGATCGAGAACCGCAACACCTTGACACCGAGTTTCCTTGCCACCCAGAAATGACCAAACTCGTGCACGGTCACGAGTACGCCGATGGCAACAAGAAATGCAACAGTAGATATCAGGAAACTGCTCATGGCGCTGCCCGATTGATGTACTCATGCGCCCATTCGCGTGCCAGTGCATCATCCTCGAGGATGACTTCGAGGCTGCTTGCGGCACGTACCGAACACTGTTCCAGCGCAACGCCTGTTAACTGCGGGATGGCTGTGAAAGCAATCTGCCGGTCAAGAAATGCCTGCACCGCAACTTCGTTGGCGGCATTGAGGATCGCCGGTGCGGTGCCGCCGGCACGCCAGGCCTCGCTGGCCAGCGCCAGGCAGGGGAAGCGATCCAGGTCGGGGGCTTCGAACTGCAATGCGCCGACTGTCATCAGATCGAGTGGTTCGGCGCCGGAACTGATCCGTTCCGGCCAGGCCAGCGCATGACTGATGGGAATGCGCATGTCAGGATTACCCAGTTGTGCCAGCACAGAACCGTCATCATATTCCACCATTGAGTGCAGAATACTCTGCGGGTGGATAACAACACCGACCTTCTCCACCGGCAGGTCAAACAGCCAGCCGGCCTCAATAAGCTCCAGGCCCTTGTTCATCATGGTAGCGGAATCCACCGATATCTTGCGCCCCATCTCCCAGTTGGGATGGGCACAGGCCTGCTCCGGTGTCACCGCTGACAGCTTGCCCGGCGGCAGGGTCCGGAACGGCCCACCCGATGCGGTCAACATGACCCTGCGCACACCGCGCGGCACCTGCCCGGTTGTGTAGTTGTCCGGCATGCATTGCAGGATTGCATTGTGTTCACTGTCGATCGGCAGCAGCACGGCATCATGGTCACGCACCGCCTGCATGAACAGGGCACCCGACATAACCAGCGCTTCCTTGTTTGCCAGTAACACGCGCTTGCCGTGCCGAACAGCTTCCAGTGATGGCAACAAACCGGCTGCACCGACAATCGCCGCCATCACATAATCCACTTCCGGTAGCGCTGCAACTTCGGCCAGTGCGGCCACCCCGCCCAGTACCTCGACATCCGGCGCCGTATTCTGCAATTGCGTACGCAGACGTTGTGCTGCATCACTGTCCGCCATGACGGCATAACGGGGCTGAAACCCGGCACACTGGCGTGCCAGCGTATCGACGTCCGAATTTGCAGTCAGCGCGACGACACGATAGAGATCAGGATGACGGGATATGACTTCCAGGGTACTGGCACCAATGGAACCGGTGGCGCCAAGAATAGTGATACCTGCAACTTGTCGGTTGTTACCGGACATCACCGTTACAGTTTCAACCAGTGTATGCCGAGGTAGAACACCGGTGCCGCCGCAGTCAGGCTGTCTATACGGTCGAGCACGCCGCCGTGTCCCGGTATCAGCTTACTACTGTCCTTGATACCTGCCTGGCGTTTCATCAGGCTCTCAAGCAGGTCACCCAGAATCGAAAACATCACCGTCAGTAATGATACCAGCGTGAATCCGGCCGCCCATTTAAGCGTTGCACCGTAAGTAAAGCCGACAACCAGCGCGAAGACACCGCAGGTTGCCATGGCGCCGTAGACGCCTTCCCAGGTCTTGCCCGGACTGATCCCCGGTGCGAGTTTGTTGCGGCCCCATTTGCGTCCGGCGAAATAGGCGCCACTGTCAGCCAGCCATACCAGTACCAGCAGATACAGAATGGTGAGTGCACCATCGGTTTCACGCCCGTGCAACAATACCAGTGCGGTCCAGGCCGGCAGCATCACCAGCACCCCTGCCATTGCCTTGATGATGCGCCTGCCGGGTCCATGCTCAAGACTGACTCCGGCCCGCGGCAGATACAGCAACACTGCCACCCAGAAAGCCAGGCCGGCCCATAGCAGTGGCAGTGCCGTCATACCCGGAGCGGCAGTCCAGAGTTGCCACAGCAGGATTGCAACAAGCAGCGGGTAAGCGATCTGGCCAGCCAGGGTTGCGAGCGGAATCATCCGTGACCATTCCCACAGTCCGGCAACGATAACCAGCGACAGCGCCAGTGCAAATGCCGGGGTCGGCAGGTAAAAAAGACCACCGACAACAATCACAATCATGATTGCTGCCGATATCAAGCGTGTCCTAAGCACCCTTGAGCTGCTCCACCTGCTCACCGGTACGGCCAAATCTGCGCTGGCGATTGGCGTAGGAACGTATGGCCTCATCCAGTGCCTGTTCATCGAAGGCCGGCCACAGCGTATCGGTGAAGTGGAGTTCCGTGTAGGCAAGCTGCCATAACAGGAAATTACTGATACGTTTTTCACCGCCGGTGCGGATAAAGAGGTCCGGTTCCGGCAGGTCAGACAGCGAGATCTCACGGCTGATGGTCTCGTTGGTAATATCCTCAGGCGCCTGCTCGCCCGCCTGCACACGCCGGGCAATCACCCGGCAGGCCTCGCTGATGTCCCAGCGCCCGCCATAGTTGGCCGCAATCACCAGGTCCATGCGCCTGTTCATCCTGGTCTTGTTTTCAGCCTGAATAATCAGCTCGCGCAAATCAGCCGGGAACGCACCGCGATCACCAATAAACCGGATCCGTATACCATTACGGTGCAGCGTATCCACCTCCTTGCGCAAGGTCCGGATAAACAGATCCATTAATAGGCCGACCTCGCTGCTCGGTCGGTGCCAGTTCTCGCTGCTGAAGGCGAACAGCGTCAGCGCACATACACCCTTGTCACGGCAGGCCTCCACGACACGCCGCACCGCCTTGACGCCCTCGCGGTGTCCGACATAACGCGGCAGCATCCGCGCACGCGCCCAGCGGCCATTGCCATCCATGATGATGGCGATGTGCCTGGGTATGCCGTTATCTACTGTTGAGGTCATGCAATCACACTTTAATCAGTTGTTGTCAGATTTCCATCAGTTCGGCTTCTTTATCGGCCAGCACCTTGTCAACACCGGCAATGAACTCATTGGTAATCTGCTGCACATCGTCCTGCCCCTTGTGCTCGTCGTCTTCAGAGATCTCTTTCTCCCTGAGCAGGTCTTTCAGGTCATTGTTGGCATCACGTCGAATATTGCGGATCGCAACTTTTGCCGCCTCGCCGTCCTTGCGCACCACCTTGACGAGATCACGCCGGGTTTCCTCGGTCAGCGGCGGCATGGGTATGCGCATTACCGTACCGGCTACCACCGGGTTCAGACCGAGATCTGATTTGATAATGGCCTTGTCGATAACCTGCACCATCTGTTTTTCCCAGGGAGTTACCGTCAGGGTTCGTGCATCCTCGACGGCAATATTGGCGACCTGCGAAATCGGCACCTCACTGCCGTAATAATCGACCGTCAGGTGGTCCAGCAAGCTGGGATGGGCACGACCGGTGCGCACCTTGCCCAGCGTCTGCTTCAGTGCATCAACACTTTTCCCCATTCGCTCACGGGCATCTTTCCTGATGTCTTCAATCATTACGCAGACTCCTGTTCCACCAGTGTTCCCAGGCTTTCGCCCGCAACGATACGGCCAAGATGGCCATGTTCGAAAATATTGAATACCCGCACCGGCATCTTGTGCTCATTACAAAGCACCAGTGCAGTCGCATCCATTACGCCGACCTTGCGCTGCAGTGCCTCATCGAATGTGAGATGGTCAAAACGCGTGGCATCCTTGTCGACGAGGGGATCAGCGGTATACACGCCATCTACCCTGGTGGCCTTTAACATGATATCGGCCTCGATCTCGATCGCACGCAGACTGGCGGCAGAATCCGTGGTAAAAAACGGGTTACCCGTACCGGCCGCGAATACCACCAGGCGGCCTTTTTCGAGATGCCGGATCGCACGTCCACGAATATAGGGTTCGCATACCTGGTTAATCCGCAACGCCGACATGACCCGGCAACTGCAACCGGCCTTTTCCAGTGCATCCTGCAAGGCCAGTGAATTGATCACCGTTGCCAGCATGCCCATGTGGTCGCCGGTCACCCGGTCCATGCCGCGTGACGCCATACCGGCGCCCCTGACAATATTACCGCCGCCAATCACCAGCCCTACCTGGACACCCGCGGAAGTGACCTCGTGAATCTCACTGGCGATACGCTGGATAACCCCGGGATCGATACCGTGCTCGCCGCCACCCATCAGGGCTTCGCCACTGAGCTTCAACAGAATGCGATTATATTGCATAAATACCTTATATATCAGTAAGTTATAATATACCCGGCGGGGACCCTAAAAACCTCGATATTGTCTTACTTTTTCCCGTTAAAAGCCATCATTCATGCAAAAGAAAAGGGGCCGATAATCGACCCCTTGCCGGTACGCTTGCGATTCACAGAGTAAGGCAGCTGATCTTCCGGGCTCTGTGACTAACCACCCTTGATCTGTGCCATGACTTCATCGGCAAAATTCTCGGTCTTCTTCTCGATACCCTCGCCCAGTTCGATACGCTCGAAACCGGTGACGCTGGCGCCGGCACTGTCAAGCAACTTGCCGACCGTCTGGTCCGGGTCCTTGACGAAAGGCTGACCCAGCAAGGTGATCTCGCCAAGATACTTGCGAATACGGCCCTCGATCATCTTTTCGATGATGTTATCCGGCTTGCCGCTCGCGCGCGCCTGTGCGGTAAAGAAATCACGTTCCTTCGCCAGCATGTCCGCAGGCACCTGCTCCTCGGAAACACACACCGGCCGCGGGTCGTGCGCAGCAATATGCATGGCCAGGTCCTTGCCCAGTGCGGCATCACCACCATCCAGGTTGACCAATACACCAATACGCACGCCATGACGATAGCTGGCAATCTCGCCACTGCTCTCGATACGTGTAAAGCGCCGCACACTGATGTTCTCGCCAATCGTGGCAATCAGGGCCTTGCGGGCATCTTCGATTGACGTTGCATCCCCGTCTTTCAACGGCATTGACAGCAGGCTGTCCATATCGGCGGGGTTATCAGTCAGGACACGCCTGGCAATAGCGGTCGCAAAATCCTGGAAATCGTCCTTCTTGGCAACAAAGTCGGTTTCGCAATTGACTTCGACCATCGCTGCTGTCTTCCGGTCATCACTGACTTCGACTACAACCAGCCCTTCTGCGGCCACACGACTGGCCTTCTTGTCGGCCTTGGCCATGCCGGCCTTGCGCAGCGCTTCTGCCGCTGTATCCATATCACCATCGGCATCGAGCAGTGCATTCTTGCACTCCATCATGCCGGAACCGGTACGTTCGCGCAGTTCCTTCACTTGCGCTGCTGAAATAGCCATATCTCATAAACCTCGTCTGGGTTCTCAAACTGTTATTCGTGCAGGGAGATTACGCCTCGCCCTTGCCTTCGGCCGGTGCTGCTTCTGCTGCTGCCGGTTCAGCCGCTGGTGCCTCCTTTGCTGCCGGTTCAGCCGGTGCTGCCTCCGCTGCTGCCGGCTTGGTCGCTTCAGCCGGAATTTCCCCGGCCTTTGCCCCGGCCTTCTTGCGAGGCGCCGCTTTCTTCTTCACGGCAACCTTCCTGGCTGTTTTTTTGCGTGCCGGCGCCTTTTTCGGCGCGGTCTTGCCGCCTTCATCCAGCTCGACAAACTCGTCTTCTGCCTCACCCGATATACGGGCAATATTCAGTCGACCGCTTTCAACCGCATTGGCAGCGCTTTCGACATAAAGCTTGATGGCGCGAATGGCGTCATCATTGCCGGGGATAACGTAATCGATGCCCTGCAGGGAATTATTGGTATCTACGATACCGACGACCGGGACACTCAGCTTGATGGCTTCGCTGACAGCAATCTTTTCATAGCCGACATCAACGACAAACATGGCATCCGGGATACCTTTCATATCCTTGATACCACCAAGGCTGCGGTCGAGTTTGTCTTTCTCGCGACTCAGCATCAGCGCTTCCTTCTTGCTCAGCTTCGCCAGCGAACCATCACTTTCCATTTCTTCCAGATCCTTGAGGCGTTTGATCGACTGACGAACCGTCTTGTAATTGGTCAGCATACCGCCGAGCCAGCGGTGATTGACGTACGGCATGCCACAGCGCTCCGCCTGTTCGCGGATGGCATCCTGTGCAGAACGTTTGGTACCGACAAACAGGATGTTGCCGCCGTTGGCAACAAGGCTGCTGATATAGTTCATTGCATCATTGAAAAGCGGCAGCGTCTGTTCGAGATTAACGATGTGAATCTTGCCGCGTTCACCGAAGATGAAGGGAGCCATCTTCGGATTCCAGTAACGGGTCTGGTGACCGAAGTGCACGCCAGCTTCCAGCATCTGGCGCATGGTGACATTAGCCATGGTGTAATTCTCCAGTTTTCAGGGTTAGGCTTCCATGTACCCCATAACAGCAACCCGTCAGCCAGATATTGGCATCCAGGCACCCGGCTGCATGTGCCGGCACATGTGTAAATTTAGTTAAAAAGTTTGAAAAACAATCAGGTGGACTGCTTAACAAGCCCGCCTTTATACCATACACTGCCCCCTCCAGCAATTATCACCACGGTATGGCTCCATGCCATTGAACTGGATTTCAATAACTTATGGCCGTAACTATAAAAACCCAGCCGGAAATCGAAAAAATGCGCATTGCCGGCCGGCTGGCGGGCGAGGTACTGCGCATGATCCGCCCGCATGTCCAGACCGGTGTCACCACCGACGAACTCGACCGGATCTGCCATGATTATATTGTCAATGAACAGCAGGCCATCCCTGCCCCGCTGAATTACCGTGGTTTCCCGAAATCCATCTGCACCTCGGTCAACCACGTCGTCTGTCACGGTATTCCCGGCAACAAGACCCTGCGCAAGAGCGACATGCTGAATATCGACATCACGGTCATCAAGGACGGCTTCCATGGTGACACCAGCAAGATGTTTTATGTCGGTGAACCCCCGGTGGCCGGCAAACGGCTGGCGCGCATCAGCCATGAGTGCATGACGATCGGTATCGACATGGTCAAGCCCGGTGTACGCCTCGGCGATATCGGCCACGCCATCCAGCAGCATGCCGAGGCCAGTCATTGTTCGATTGTGCGTGAATACTGCGGCCACGGTATTGGCCGTGAATTCCACGAAGACCCGCAGATCCTGCACTACGGCCGCCCCGGCACCGGCATACCGCTTGAGACCGGTATGACCTTCACCATCGAACCGATGGTAAATGCCGGCAAACGTCACACCAGGTTGCTGGCCGATGGCTGGACGGTAGTCACCAAGGACCACAGCCTGTCGGCCCAGTGGGAACACACCATCCTGGTCACGGCAGACGGACACGAGGTACTGACCTGCCTGGCAGGTGATGAAATCTAGTGTCGACTCCGGACGCAGCGCCACCTCGGTCCGCGGTTGAACGCTACAATGAGTGGTTTGACAGCCGCGAACCCGATTACCGGATCGAAGCCGGCGACAACCCCCTGCCCGTCTACAAGCAATTTCTGGAACAAAGCCAGCAACGACTGAAACAGAAGTTCGACGGCGGCATCAGCGCCCCCGAGCTGCTCAAGGCCAGGTCCTGGCTGGTCGATCGGGTATTGCAGCACAACTGGCAACGGATCATGGGCGAGCATGCCAGTGAGGCCACGCTGGTTGCCGTTGGCGGTTATGGCAGAAGCGAGCTGATGCCGGGATCCGATATCGACCTCATGTTGCTGATTCCCGCCCCGGACAACGCCGAACTGAACCAGTGCCTGGAACAACTGCTAATGTTTCTCTGGGACATCGGCCTGGAAGTGGGCCACAGCGTGCGCACCGTCGAAGACTGCATCGAGCAGTCACTGGCCGACATTACCGTCATCACCAACCTGATGGAATCACGCCGGCTCGCGGGCAATGCAGACTTGTACCAGCGCATGCGTACCGCGATCCGCTCCGATGAACTGTGGCCGAGCCGGAAATTCTTCGAGGCCAAGTACACCGAGCAACAGCAGCGGCACCACAAGTATCACGACACCGCCTACAAGCTGGAGCCCAACGTCAAGGAAAGCCCGGGTGGCCTGCGCGACATCCAGGTGATTGCCTGGGTTGCCAACCGGCACTTTGGCACCGACTCCCTTGAAGGCCTGGTCGAGTACGGTTTTCTCACCGATGACGAATATCACACTCTGGTCGAGGGCCGGAATTTTCTCTGGGAAGTCCGCTTTGCGCTGCACACGCTGACCGGCCGCGGCGAAGACCGCCTGCTGTTTGACTACCAGCGCACCCTGGCCGGGCAGTTCGGCTTCCGGGACGACGAAACCCGGCTCGGCGTGGAAGCCTTCATGAAGCAGTACTACCAGACCATCATGGAACTGAGTCGCCTGAACGAGATGCTGCTGCAACTGTTCCAGGAAAAGATACTGTTCCCGGAAGGCCCGGGTGAAATCATCCCGCTCAACAACCGCTTTCAGTCCCGCAACGGCTTTATTGAGACTACGCACAAAAACACCTTTGAAAACTATTCCTATGCGTTACTGGAAATCTTTCTGCTGCTTGAACAGCACCCTGAAATCAGCGGCGTTCGTGCCGACACCATTCGTGCCATCCGTAAACATTGCAGACTGATCGATGATGATTTCAGGAACGATATCCGTGCTCGCAGTCTGTTCATGGAAATCATCCGGCAGCCGCAGGGCGTCACCCACGAACTTCGGCGCATGAACGTCTACGGTGTACTCGCGGCCTACCTGCCGGCATTCGGGAAAATCACCGGCCTGATGCAATACGACCTGTTTCATGCCTACACCGTCGATGAACATATCCTGTTCGTGGTTCGTAACCTGCGCAGGTTCAGTGTCCCGGAATTTGCCGACGAATTCCCGCTCTGCAGCCATGTTGTCAGCACGATCCCGAAACCGGAACTGCTGTACATTGCGGGGCTGTATCATGACATCGCCAAGGGCCGTGGCGGTGACCATTCGAAACTGGGCAGCAGGGATGTACGCGAGTTCTGCGAACGTCATGACCTCAGCAAATACGACACCGGGCTGGTCAGCTGGCTGGTCGAAAACCATTTACTGATGTCCAGCGTCGCACAGCGGCAGGATATCAGCGACCCGGTGGTGATCAACCACTTTGCCCGCCAGGTTACGGACTCCATCCGGCTGGATTACCTCTATCTGCTGACCGTTGCGGATATTCGCGGCACCAACCCGGAACTCTGGAACACCTGGAAAGATGCGCTGCTCAAACAGCTTTACCACGGGACCCGCCGTGCCCTGCAACGTGGACTGGAGGATCCGCTGGAACGAGCCGAGCATATCCAGCAGATACAAAACGATGCCCGCAAACTGCTCGAGGCTGACAGCGCCTTCGAGGTTAAACCGGCAACGGTCTGGGGCCACCTCGGCGAGGACTACTTTTTGCGCCATACCGCCGAACAGGTTGCCCGCCATACACGCCTGCTGGCCGGACGGCAGGACACTGAAACGACTATCGTCAGCATACAACCGGTAACAGAACGCGGTGGCACCGAAATCCTTATATACACACCCTCGGATGACGGCCTGTTCACCCTGATTACCGCCATCCTCGACCAGCTCGGCCTGAACGTCGTCGATGCCGGCATCATCACAACCGACGATGACTACCTCCTTGATACGTTCCACGTTCTTGACACCTCGGATGAACCGGTACAAGGGGACATGCGCATCGATGAAATCCGCTCGGCGCTGGTTCGCGAGATCAACTCTGAAGATCGCAAGGACTGGCATGTCAGCCGCCGCCCGCCCCGCCAGCACCGGCACTTTCCGATCAAGACGCATATCACCTTCAAGCATGATGATGCCGACCAGCGCACCGTTATGGAACTGATTACGGCAGACCAGCCCGGCCTGCTGTCACAGGTGGGACGGGCCTTCAGCGAGTGCCGCATTCGCTTGCAGAATGCGCGGATCACCACACTTGGCGCCCGCGCCGAAGACGTTTATTACATTACCGATCGCAATAACCGGCCGCTCAGTGACCCGCAGCAAATCGAATGTCTTGAACAGGCCATCCGCAGACACCTTGACAGTGGTGCAGAACATGAGCCGTAGGAGCGACCCCCGCGCAGGCGGGGGTCGCTCCTGCCTCAACCTCGACCAGCTCGATGGCATTATCGTCCGGGTCACGGCAAAACAAGGCCTGTCGTCATGCCGACTCCCCTGCATGTATATAGGCCGCAATCCATGCGGCCAGCACGATCATGCCACCGCCGACCCACTCGTGTGGCAATACCACCTCGCTGGTCAGCAACAGTGACGAGACGGCGCCGACAACCAGTTCAAACAACAGGATCACCGCAGAACGGTGCAGGGGCATATGCGTCACACCATATAACACCGTCAACGCCATCAACAGGAATCCGCACAGACCCAGCAATACGGCATAAACATAGACAACCGGTTCCACTGCCGGCACAGCGGTCTGCATAACAAGAATCCAGGCAGCTGCAACAACCGTCACTCCCAGAAAGGTACTGGATGACTTTAACAACACGGCGACCTGACCAAGTTTGCGCACAAACACATTGCTTAGCGCAAAGGCAAAGCCGGAAGACACCGCCAGCCAGTCAGCTACACCACGTGGCCAGGGTGCGCCCAGCGAGGTGTCCCAGAGCATAATCATCGCACCGCATACGGCGATGACAAAGACAACCATCGAACGGCTATCGAGGCGTTCGCCCAGCAGCAGCCAGCCGAGACACACGGCCCAGAACGGTGACAGGTAAAACAGTAACAACACCCGCACAACCGTGCCGTCCAGCACCGCCATGATAAAGGCAACGTTGCACCAGCCAGCCGCCAGCCCCATCAGTATCAGGCAGGCAATATTGTCCGCCAGCGCGCGGTACTCGCGCACAAACACCCAGGTACATACCAGTAACGCCGCGCCGTAACTGACCAGGGCACTCCAGGCGCCGGCCAGGCCGTTAATTTCCAGCAGCCGCAGCGGGTACCAGACAATGCCCCAGAGGGTTGCGGCAAACAGCAGACTCGACACCGGCAGCAGCGAATGGGACGGTTTGGCCGGGTTCATGGGTTTCCGTATAATCCTGTGCGAAGTTATTGAGTCAGAGAACAATTTTACCGTCCGGTATAAACGCTAACATAACACGGAACCAGCCAGCCGCATGAACCCCGACCTGATACGCCTGCAGCCCTACCCGTTCGAACGCCTCGCAGAACTGAACGCCGGCGTTGAACCCCCTGCCGGACTGGCGCCGATTGCCTTGTCGATCGGCGAACCAAAACACCCGACACCGGGTTTCATTACCGAGGCTGTTATCACCCACCTGCATGGCCTGTCACAGTACCCTCTGACCCGCGGTCAACCGGCCTTGCGCGAGACTATCGCGAGCTGGCTTGCACAACGCTTTGCTCTGCCAGCGGCTGGTGTTGATCCGGAACACCAGGTGCTGCCGGTCAACGGTACCCGTGAAGCCCTGTTTGCCATCGCCCAGGCAGTCATCGACCGCAGTCGTGACCCGGTGGTATTGATGCCGAACCCGTTCTACCAGATCTATGAAGGGGCCGCCCTGCTTGCCGGTGCCGAACCGGTGTTCCTCAACACCACGGCGGCCACTGACTATCTGCCGGATTTCAGTGTCGTGCCCGATGCCGTGTGGCAACGCACGCAACTGGTCTACATCTGCTCACCCGGCAACCCGACCGGTGCGGTCATGGACATGCCTGCACTGCAGGCACTGATCACGCTGGCCGGCCGGTATGACTTTGTCATCGCAGCGGATGAATGTTATGCGGAAATCTATTTTGATGAAGCAGACCCGCCACCGGGATTACTGCAGGCCGCTGCGGCCATGGGCCACGATGATTACCGCAACTGCCTGGTATTTCACAGCCTGTCAAAACGCTCCAGTGCACCGGGCCTGCGCTCCGGTTTTGTCGCCGGCGATGCCGATGTGATTGCCGCCTTTCTGCGTTACCGCACCTACCACGGCTGCGCCATGCCGCCGGCAACCCAGGCCGCCAGTATCGAGGCCTGGCGGGACGAGGCGCATGTCAGGGAAAATCGTGCCCTGTACCGGCAGAAGTTCAACTCGGTTCACGCTATCCTCGGGCCACTGCTGGATATGCAGATCCCGGCCGCCGGCTTTTATCTGTGGCCGGTCACGCCGGTTGATGACACACTGTTCGCCCGTGGTCTGCTGGCACAGCAGAATGTCACGGTACTTCCGGGCAGCTTCCTGTCACGCAACCATGACCACTGCAATCCCGGCACAAACCACGTCCGCATGGCCCTGGTTGCACCGCTGGAAGACTGCACCGAGGCCGCGGAACGCATCAGGACATACCTTGATGGCCTGTGAGTCGCTAACCCGCACTTCTCACCGCGGGGCGAGATGATCGCGCAGAGATTTGGATTCACAGCGGATTTTCTGAAGGAGCGGAATACGGACTGTATTTCCGACTGAAGAAAATGCGCTGTGGATTCAAAGATCAAGCGAGGGCTCGTCATCGTGGTGAGAAATGCGGGTTAATGCCATGCAATAGCAGATCGGTGCGGTTATCATGCCCCGTTCGGCCACCTAATATATATGGACAAGGAGAACAGGCAGTATGAGTGATATTCAGGCCACGATTGAAGAAGCCTTTGAACGCCGGGCAGACATTACCCCCCGCAGCGTCGAGACCCACGTCAAGGAGGCCACCCTGGAGGCCATCGAGTTGCTGGACCGTGGCGTCGCCCGCGTTGCCGAGAAGAAAGATGGTGACTGGGTAGTAAACGACTGGCTCAAGAAGGCCGTACTGCTGTCCTTCCGTATTGAAGACAATGCCTTTATCAAAGGTGGCTTCACCAACTACTACGACAAGGTCCCTTCAAAATATGCCGACACCAACTCACGTGAATTTCGCGAAGGCGGTGTCCGCGTGGTGCCGCCGGCAACTGCACGCAAGGGTTCCTACATTGCCGCCGGTGCGGTACTGATGCCTTCCTACGTCAACATCGGCGCCTACGTCGACAGCGGCACCATGGTCGACACCTGGGCCACGGTCGGCTCCTGCGCCCAGATCGGCAAGAACGTGCACCTGTCCGGTGGCGTCGGCATCGGCGGTGTCCTCGAGCCGGTACAGGCCGCCCCCACCATCATTGAAGACAACTGCTTCATCGGCGCCCGCTCCGAGGTCGTCGAGGGTGTCATTGTCGAAGAGGGCTCGGTAATTTCCATGGGGGTCTACATTGGCCAGAGCACCCGCATCTATGACCGCGAGAACGATGAAATCCTCTACGGCCGCATACCGGCCGGCTCGGTCGTGGTATCCGGCAACCTGCCATCGAAGGACGGCAGGTACAGCCTGTATTGCGCCGTAATCGTCAAGCGCGTGGATGAAAAGACCCGCTCGAAGGTCGGCATCAACGCACTGCTGCGGGATATCTGAATGCAATGGTAACGCTGTATGGCATCAGAAACTGTGACGCCATCCGAGAGGCACGCCGCTGGCCGGATGATTGCCCGTGAACCCGACACTTGAACTTGCCTGCGAACTGATTCAGCGGCCCTCTGTCACCCCTGACGACCAGGGCTGCCAGCAGTTGCTTGCCGGGCGACTGGCGCCACTGGGTTTCCAGGTTGAAGCATTGCGGTTCGGTGAGGTGGATAACCTGTGGGCACGTCGTGGCGATAGCGGGCCGCTGTTTGTGTTCGCCGGCCACACCGATGTGGTACCGCCAGGGCCTCGCGAGCAATGGCAATCCGGTCCATTCAAGCCGGTGCAGCGCGATGGTCATCTTTACGGGCGCGGCGCGGCGGACATGAAGAGCAGCATCGCTGCCATGGTAACCGCCTGCGAACGTTTTATTGCAGCCAATCCCGAACACAGCGGCTCGATTGCTTTCCTGATTACCAGTGACGAGGAAGGCCCGGCCACCGACGGCACTGTCAGGGTCGTCGAACACCTGCAGGCGCGAAACGAAGCCATTGACTACTGCCTGGTCGGCGAACCCTCCAGCCAGGATCGTCTCGGCGACATGATCAAGAACGGTCGCCGCGGTTCATTGAATGGCAAACTGCGCGTGCTTGGCCAGCAGGGTCATGTCGCCTACCCGCAGCTTGCCGCCAACCCGATACACCTGGCGGCACCGGCACTGGCCGAACTCGCCGCCACCGAGTGGGACAACGGCAATGCACATTTCCCGCCAACGACTTTCCAGGTCTCCAACATCAATGCCGGTACCGGGGCCGTGAATGTCATCCCCGACACACTGGACGTCCTGTTCAACCTGCGCTTCTCGACCGAATCCACCGCGGCATCGATCAGGTCGCGGGTGGAGGCCATACTGGCGCAGCACCAGTTGAAGTACGAGCTTGAGTGGACACTGTCGGGCGAACCGTTCCTGACACCCGAGGGCAAGTTGGTCGATGCTGTCAGCACGGCAATCCTCGGGATTACCGGCGAATCAACGACGCTGTCGACCGCTGGCGGCACCTCCGACGGCCGCTTCATTGCCCCCACTGGTGCACAGGTGGTCGAACTGGGCCCGGTCAACACCAGCATCCACAAGGTCAACGAGAATGTAAATATTGACAGCGTTGAGACACTGTCACTGATTTATGAGAGAATTCTTTCAATACTGCTGAAATGAGATAAAAAAAACAGATGAAACACGCACGCCTGAAAACAGTACATCTGAATATTCTGAATCGCTTCACCGGAATACTTGTCACGGCCTTGCTGTTATCGGGCTGCTCCATGGGCACCATGGTGGTGCGTGGCACCGAGAGCATCATGGACAGCAGCATCGATGCCATGAACCGGGAAACCGATCTGGAACTGGCACGCGAAGCGATGCCGACCAACCTGAAGCTGCTGGAAGGCATGCTGGTCGAGGAGCCGGGCAACACAACCATGCGCATTTATGCCGCGCAGGGATTCTACGGTTATGCCTACGGGTTCATCGAAGCTGAAGACCCGTTGCGCGCAGCACAGATATATCGCCGTTGTTATGAGCATGCCCGCATTGCGCTGGCGCAGACCGGTGTCAACATTGACCCGGAAGCCGCCACACCCGCCGAATTTGAAGCTGTCGTCGGCAAGGCCGGTCAGAAAGCCGTGCCGGCGCTGTTCTGGAGCAGCACCTGCCTGAGCAACTGGATCAATATGAATCGCGACCGGCCAACCGGTATTGCCGAGCTGTCCACTGCCGCCACCATGATGCGGCGCGTACTGGAACTCGACGAGACATTTTATTACGGCGGCGCACACATGTTCTTCGGTGTTTACTATGGCGGCCGCTCACCGATGTTCGGTGGTAACTATGCATTGTCTGAACAGCACTTTGTGCGGGCAGCTGAAATCAACGACAACAAACTGTTGCTGGTCGATCTGCTGTATGCCGAATACCTGTCCCGGCAAAAACTCGACCGGGTATCCTTCCACGACCGTCTGACACATGTGCTGGACGCCCCCGTCGACCTGTACCCGGAAATGGCGCTGGTCAATGAAATCGCCCGGGTACGCGCCGAACGCCTGCTTGAACACGAGAGCGACTGGTTTTGAGGTAAATCCGCCCATGTTCGCACGCAAGCTGATTACGCTTCTTGTCTGCATGACTATCCTGTCAGCAGCACCGGCTGCATGGGCCAAACAGACCTGGGAACTCAAGTTCGCCACCCTGGCTCCCGCCGGCACGGCCTGGGTGAAACTGCTGGAAGAATGGGCCGAGGAAGTCAAGACTCGCAGCGATGGCCGGCTGGTATTCAAGATCTACGCTGGCGGTGTGCAGGGCGATGAACCGGATGTGCTGCGCAAGATTCGCTTCGGTCAACTGCACGGCGGCGCGTTTACCGGCTACGGCATTGGTCATTTCTATTCCCCGGCACGCGCCCTGGAGCTGCCGTTCCTGTTCAACAACATTGACGAAATCGACTATGTCCGCGAGCAGTTCATGCCGGACATCGAACAGGGCTACCGTGACAACGGTTATGAACTGCTCGGCTGGATGGAAGTCGGCCTGATACGTTTCTTCTCCAGGGAACCGATCTATTCGCTCGATGATCTGCGCAAGCGGCGTATCTGGCACTGGACGGGTGACCCGATGGGCGCAGCGTTCTTCGATGCCAGCGGAATTCAGCCGGTACCACTGTCCATCATCGACGTTTACACCAGCCTGTCGACCGGGCTGATCGACACGGTGTACTGCCCGCCACTCGGTGCACTGGCACTGCAGTGGTTTTCGAAAACAAACTACGTCACCAATGTACCGATGGCAAACGGCATCGGCTCACTGATCGTGTCGCGACGCTTCTTCCAGAACCTGCCCCAGGACCTGCAAAAGCTGCTGAAAAGCACCGGCACGGCAACCGGCGAGAAACTGATCACTACCACCCGCAGGGACAATGAGGAAAGCCTGGAAATTCTCAAGGCCAAGGGGTTGAAGTTCACCCTTGATCCTGAAGACCTCGATATGGAAGAGCTTGACCAGATCAGCCACAAGGCAGCCAGGCGCCTGATGCAGATTGGCTACATCCCTGAATCCACATTTTCAGACATTAACCGGTGGCTGGCGGTATACCGCGCAAACAACAAGACCGAAGCGCCGACCAATGATTCTCCCTGAACCCGCCTGGATCATCCGCCTGCGCCATGCACTGACGCGCATGGAAACGGTTATTGTCGGTATTGCCTTCCTGTTGCTGCTGGGTCTGGTCTTCGGCCAGGTACTGGCCAGAAATTTTCTCAACACCAGTATCCCCGGCGCAGATATCCTGTCACGCTACCTGGTGCTGTATGTCACGTTCTTCGGCGCAGCGCTGGCCATCGATTACCACAAGCATATCCGGCTCGACGTGGTTGCCGCCTGTATATCGGAAAAACTGCGCAACACAATACGCTGCCCCCTGTATCTGATCTCGGCCGCTGTCTGCGCCGTGTACGCCTGGGCGGCATGGCGCTTCTGGTATGACGACTGGCAGTATGTCGCCGAACATGAGCGCTGGTCTTCGATCCTTGCGCTGATCACGCCCTTCGGTTTTACGCTGCTGGCACTGAATTTCCTGCTTGTCGCCCTGTTCATCGACAGCAGGAACAGCAGCAAACAATGACGCTGTTACTCATTCTCCTGATCGTGGCCCTGACCCTGCTGGGTCTGCCGCTGTTCGTGGCGCTTGCCAGTGGCAGCCTGCTGGCAACCTTCAATGCCGGACTGGATCCGGCGCTGCTGATCGTCGAACTCAACCGGCTGGCAGCCTCGCCGTATCTGGCCTCGATTCCGTTATTTACGCTGGCCGGTGTCGTCCTGGCAGCAGGAGGCGCGCCGGAGCGCATGATCCAGTTGTTCAATGCCTGTGTCGGCTGGTTACCGGGCGGCATGGCAGCTGTCGCCATTGCCTCCTGCGCCTTTTTCACCGCCTTCTCCGGTGCCTCCGGCGTAACAATCCTGGCGCTGGGCGGCCTGATGTTCCCGATGCTGACGCATGCCGGCTACAACGAGCGCTTTAACCTGGGACTGTTGACGACGTCAGGATCACTGGGGCTGCTGTTTGCACCCAGCCTCGCCATCCTGCTGTATGGCATTGTTGCCAGTGTCAGTATCGACCAGCTGTTTCTTGCCGGCATCGCACCCGGCCTGTTACTCATGCTGATGCTGGTGATCTACAGCTTCCTTGTCGGCAGCATAACCGCCGTCCCACGGCACCGATTCTCCTGGCGCAACCTCTTTATTGCCCTGCGCGAAGGTATTTGGGACCTGCTGTTACCGGTCGGTATCATCGTTGGCATTTTTGGCGGTATTCTAACCATCAGCGAGGCCTCCGCCTGTACCGCGGTCTATGTATTGCTGCTGGAAGGTGTAATCCATCGCGAAATTCACCTGGGCAAAAACCTGTTTCCGCTGTTGCGGGATGCTGCGGTACTGGTGGGCTGCATCCTCGTCATCCTGAGCGTGGCCATGGGTCTGACCAACCTGTTGATCGATGCCCAGGTACCGATGAAGATTCTTGGCTGGATGGAACTGCACGTTGAATCTGAACTGCAGTTCCTGATTCTGCTGAATATCTTCTTGCTGGTTGTCGGCTGCATGATGGACATCTTTTCTGCCATTGTCGTGGTCGTGCCGTTGATACTGCCCATTGCCATTCGCTACGGTATCGACCCGGTGCATCTCGGTATTATCTTTCTTGCCAATCTGGAAATCGGTTACAGCACACCACCGGTCGGCATCAATCTGTTTATCGCCAGCCAGCGGTTCGGCAAACCGGTATTGAGCCTGTTCCGCTCCACCATACCGTTCCTGTTCCTCATGCTGATATGGCTGGTAATGGTGACCTATATCCCGTCGATATCATTATGGTGGCAGAACTGATTATCTTGCAGCGGCATCGACGCCGGCCTGGATGGCCTTGCTGACAGCCTGTTCGAGTTCCTGCAGCAACGGCATGGCATCGCTGTTATCACCGACATGTGTCGGACGGATAAAGACAACATGCGTGGTATCCCCTCTCTGATAGAGCGTCACATGCAGCGGACACAATGCCAGCAAGTCAGGTTCGCGATTACTGACCTGGTTGGCATACCAGGCATTGCAGAACACCATGGAGCGTATGCCTCTCAGTCCGTTGCGGTTGTAGTCCTCACCCCAGCGGGCCGCAAAACCCGCCAGATTGCGGCCAATATTCGGCTCAAAAACAACAAAGAACTTGTTGTTTTCAAGTGACTTATACAACTCATTGTAGGTTATTTCGATATTCCGGCCAACTTCCCAGCTAAGCACGCCGGGCAATTCTGCTGCAGCAGAATTGCTCAACAGCGCAACAACCAGCAGACAGATTTTCCTGTACATTCCAGTGTCTCCATTTCGGTGTTATCAGGGTAATGCGTGTTACCGGTTAATGAACAGTTTCGGTGAAACCTTCACACGATTGCAACAGGGTTGCAGAACATATGCAATCCGTGCAGCAATGGTCGTTTGCATTTGCCTGTCGACTGCCTGTTCCGACACTAACCCGCAACTTGACAAGCTGCCTGCACAGGCCGTCATCCTCGCCTTTGGCGACAGTATCACCTTCGGCACCGGTGCACGCCCGGAGGACAGCTACCCGGCCGAACTGGCAAGGCTGACAAAACGCAGGGTTATCAATGCCGGTGTTCCCGGAGAAGTCAGCGCACAGGGCAGGCAACGTTTACCGGCATTGCTGGAAAGACATCAACCGGATTTGCTGGTTCTTTGTCACGGCGGCAATGATATTCTGCGCAAGCTCGCCCCGACTGCCATACGTGATAATCTCATTGCAATGATCGAGGCCGCGCAACGTGCAGGGGTCCCGGTCATTCTGATTGGTGTACCAAAGTTCGGGCTGTTCTTTCTGGAATCCGCGCCTGTATATACCAAACTTGCCGAGCAGTACAGGCTGGCCTATGACGGTGAAGTGTTACCTGCCATCGAATCCGACAATGGCCTGAAATCAGACCCCATACATCCCAATGCAGCCGGCTACCGCCTGATCGCCGATGCCATTCATACGCTCATGGTTGAAGTCAATGCACTCGAGTAGCTGTATACCATCTGTCAACTCACCCACTGCCAGTACGCGCTACCTGGTCACGCAAATACACCGGTATGGCATCTTCAGCCCGCCTGGTCTCGCCCCGGGCAAAGCTGTCGGCACCGATGAGTGCGATATCATGCGCGCGTGGCTCCAGGTCCGGCAGTACACGCCGGAGACGCTCACCGATACGCGGCATTAATACCCCGGCATACGCCGCCCAGCCACTGCCGGCAGCAACCCAGTCATCCGTTTCCGGCATCGATACGACAGCCGGCTTCGCGACCTGCTCCTCATGCTGCAATTCCGGCACTCCCTTGCCGCCGCGTTCATAAATACCCCAGTACACTTCATCCATGCGCGCGTCCAGCGCCGCAATGACCCGTGACTCGTTCGTTTCCCGCATGGCGCCACTGGCGAGTGCCGCCAGTGTTGACACCGGCAGCACCGGCAAGCCTGCACCGAAGGCAATACCCTGGGCGGTACTGGCCGCTATCCGCACTCCGGTAAAGGCACCCGGCCCGCGCCCGAAGGCCAGTGCATCCAGGTCGTGGCATGCAAGACCCGCTTCCAGCAACAGCGATTCCACCATCGGCAGGATCAGGGCAGCATGCTGACGGGGCGCCAGTGAATAACGCTCCTCGACTTCACCATCGATATACAATGCGGCAGAACAGGCTGCCGTGGCCGTTTCAATGGCCAGTATCCTGACTGCCATCAGCGAATGCCCTGTTCCCGGCTGGAAACATCTGCCACGCTATAGCCGTCGCCAATAAAGAAGTCGTGCATGGGGCCGGCTTCACGAATTACCGGCATGTCCGGAAGACTACCGAGAAAGACCCGGCCATAGGAACGGCTCTGGAGACGCGGATCACAGATCACCAGTACACCACGGTCATCGACATCACGGATCAGGCGGCCAACACCCTGTTTCAGGGCAATCACTGCCTGCGGCAACTGGTATTCCATGAACGGATTTCTGCCCTGCGTACGCATGGCATCGATGCGTGCCTGCAATACCGGATCACCCGGGGAGGCGAACGGTAACTTGTCAATAATCACACACGACAGTGCCTCGCCCCTGACATCCACACCTTCCCAGAAACTGCTGGTGCCAAGCAGCACCGCATTACCGAGCTGACGGAATTCCTCCAGCAGTTCATTGCGGGGCTTGCTGCCCTGCACCAGCAGCGGATAGTTGAAGTCGTCTTCAAGCAGGCTGGCGGCTTCCCTTAATGCCGCATGACTGGTGAACAACAGGAAGGCACGACCGGCACTGGCAGCAAGTACCTCGCGGGCGCGTTCAACCACCGTACGGGTATATTCACGTGCATTCGGTTCCGGCATGTTTTGCGGCAGGTACAGCAGTGCATTACGGTTATAGTCAAACGGACTGTCCAGTTGCAGTGTCTGCGCCGCATCCAGACCGAGGCGCGCCGCATAATGCTCAAAGCTGGAACCCACAGCGAGCGTCGCCGAGGTAAATACCCAGGTAGCCGGCAATACCTCCAGAGCACGCGAAAATGCCGGTGCAACATCCAGTGGCGTCTGGTTCAGGCGGAAAGACCGTCGCCGGGTCTCAAACCACTGAATGCTGTCAACTGCAGACTCCTGCTGGAACTGGAGCAGGCGTTCCTGCAATACCCGCGCACGTTGCCAGCAGCTTTCCAGTCCCTTGCCGCGTTCAGATGCGACCTGCAGCCAGTCAACCAGCTGCTCCAGTCCGGCAGCCAGCTCAGCAAGTGATGCCGTCACATCGGCATTGTCCTCAACGGCTTCCCATGCCGCACGCCGGTCCTGCCCGCCAAGCGCCAGGCGCAATTGTCGGACAATATGTTCCAGCCGCTGCGCCGCCTCCGGCAACTCCGCCATGTCACCGGCCTCACGCACATGTTCGAGCTGAATATCGCGCCCCAGATCCAGCAACTGGTGACTGCTGACACTGGTACCGAAGAACAGCGACGCCACTTCCGGCAACTGATGGGCCTCATCGATAATGACGGCATCCACACCGGGCAACAGCTCACCGAAACCTTCTTCCTTGAGCGCCATATCGGCAAACAGCAGGTGATGATTGATCACCACGACATCGGCCTCCATGGCCGCACGTCTTGCCTTGACAACAAAACAGTCACGAAAATAGTCGCATTCCTGGCCGAGGCAGTTATCCGCCGTCGATGTGACTCGCGGCCAAACGGGTGAATGCTCCGGGACTTCGCCCAGACCGGCAATATCACCACTACGGGTCCTGGCCGACCACGCACGGACCCGTTCCAGTTCGTGCAGCTGTCTGGCCGGCAGGCGACCCTCGTCGGTTGCCAGCGCCAGCCGGTGATGACACAGGTAGTTGGAGCGCCCTTTCAACAGTGCCGTTTTGACCGGCACCTGCAGAGCCTCGCGCACTTTTGGCAAATCATGATTGAACAGCTGATCCTGCAGGTGACGGGTACCGGTCGAGATAATGACCCGTTGTCCGGAGTGCAGCACCGGCATGAGATAGGCAAAGGTCTTGCCCGTACCGGTACCTGCCTCGACGATCAGCTGGTCCTGGTTATCAATGGCGGCAGCGACTGCGGTTGCCATTCGTTGCTGTTCCCGGCGCGGCGAGAAGCCCGGCACATGCTGTGCCAGCGGGCCGTCATCGCCCAGCAATTCAGTGTAGTCAGTCACGGGCAACAAACAGTAGGCTAGCGTGATCCGAGCGCACGCGCCCGCTGTTCTGCCGAGCGGCTGCCGGCGACATCACCACGATGGCGACGTGCGTCTGCGATCAGTTCCCAGTTACGGGCCTGCAGGGAATAGTTTCCTGCCGCCAGGCTGTTTGACTTGGCCGCCAGCTGTTCAGCCTCCACGGCCTCGCCCTCTGCCAGTCGCAACGTCGCCAGGTGATGCCAGAGAACGGGATTGCGCGGGTCGATACGAATGGCGCGCTCCAGGGTCACGGCGGCCGCATCAAGGTCGCCGCTATTGGCCTGCTGCTCGGCCCGGTCCAGCAATGCCACTACCGCGGCTGGCTGTGCAGTCGTCGACTGGCTACGCGGCGGCGGCACACCGCCGCTCGTCGCGGGTTGTTGCGGTTTGGCCGGTGGCGGAACGCTGCCCGCGGGTGCGGCCGTGCCCTGCTCTATGACCGGTGAGCGATAATTGTTCGATGTACCGGCACAGCCGGCAAGTACAATCCCCAACATGACGCCCGGCAGGGCTGGATAACTCTTGTATAGATTAATCACTCGAATAATTCCTTGAACCAGTCAACCGGACGTTGCAACGCTGAGCCGCCACGCATACAGGGTGCTGCCTCGAGCGGCGCACTGCCCTGGATAAAAGGTAACTCCACGCTATCCTCACAACCATTATCACCCAGCAGACCGGTGGTGGTATCAATGCGCTGGTATTCGATACCTTCAAGCGCGGACTGCAGCACGCCCTGCTCGCCAAAGCGTCCAAACAGGTCACGCCAGACCAGTAACGCACCCGTAGATCCGGTCAGACCGGTTGACTGGTTGTCGTCACGACCGACCCAGACAACCGCCAGGCGATCACCGGTATAACCGGCAAACCAGCTGTCGCGCAGATCATCGGTGGTACCGGTCTTGCCGGCAATATCCATGCGTTCCGGCAGCACCCGGTAGAGCGACCGCCCGGTACCCTCACGCACCGCATAGCGCAATGCCGTCGTCACCAGGTAGGCCGGCGCCGGCGCCACCGCCGCTGTAACCCGCAACGGATAACTCTGCAAGGGTGTCTCATCGGCGGTCAGCACAGCACGAATGGCACGTATCGGCGTACGAAAGCCGCCACTGGCCAGGGTCTGGTACATCTGTGTTACCTGCAATGGTGACAGCTCGGCCGCACCCAGCACCAGTGACGGGTACGGACGCAGTTCGGCATCAACACCGAGGCGTTTCAGGGTGGAAACAATGGTGGAAAGACCAAGGTCCAGGCCAAGTCGTGCGGTTGCTATATTATAGGAGTGTGCCAGTGACCGGTAAAGCGGCACTGTGCCGTGAAATTGCCGGTCATAATTGGATGGTGACCAGGCATCCCCGTTCGGTGCTTCCCAGGTCAGTTGTGTGTCATCCAGCAGTGTTGCGAGGGTGTAATCGGCCGGCTGCTCCAGGGCCGTCAGGTACACTGCCGGCTTGATGACGGAGCCGACCTGCCGGTGGGCATCCAGTGCACGGTTGAAGCCGGCAAATTTCGGCTTACGATCACCGGCCAGCGCCAGCACTTCACCGCCCTGAATAGACGTCACCACCGCGGCGCCCTGCAGGCTGTCAGCAGGCAATCCCCGTCCCTGTTCGAGCCGGGTCAGCCGACTGCCGAGTACCTGTTCGAGCTGCCACTGCGCCTGCGGGTCCAGCGTCGTAAAGATCCGCAAACCCTCGGTGGTAATGTCTTCCTCGCGATAGTCCCGGCGCAACTGGCGGCGCACCAGGTCAAGAAAGGCCGGAAAGGTATTGGTCGCCTTGCGGTGGTAGCGGCTGACACCCAGCTTGCGGGACTTTAGCCGTGCGGCCTCATCCACGCCGATCAGGCCGAGATCGGCCATCACATCCAGCACCAGGTTGCGCCGTTCGCGGGCACGTTCGGGATGCCGGCGCGGGTTATAGTACGACGGTCCCTTCACCAGGCCAACCAGCAATGCAAACTGTTCGATCGACAGCTCATTCAGCGGTCGTTCAAAGTAGAAATGGCTGGCCAGCCCGAAACCGTGGACGGCGCGGTTACCGTCCTGGCCGAGGTAGACCTCGTTCAGGTAGGCCTCGAGAATTTCATCCTTGTCATAATGCCATTCCAGCAGCAAGGCCATGATGGCCTCGTTGAGCTTGCGAGTCAGGGTACGTGCGCTGGTGAGATAAAAGTTCTTCACCAGTTGCTGCGTCAGGGTACTGCCGCCCTGCACCACGTCGCCGGCGCGGATATTGGCCAGCAACGCCCGCAATATCGACAACGGGGCGATGCCATGATGCCGGTAAAAACCACGGTCCTCGACTGCGATCAGGGCACTGGTCAGTTCCAGCGGGACATCCTCCAGCTTGACCAGCACGCGGTCTTCGTTGTGTGCCGGGTAGAAACTCCCGACTATGACCGGGTCGAGGCGCACCAGGCTGATGGCCTGCCCGGTCCGTCCATCGACCAGCCGCTGAATGCTGCCCTCGACTATCGTGAGCTGAACATTATGCGAGTCCTCCCGGCCGTCCCAGTGCACGAAGGACCGGGAAATAACATGGAACCGGTTGCGGTTGCGGGATACGTCACCGGCCTGACGCGGTGATGGTACTGAGCGGTAATGCAACGCCGACAACTCTACTGACAGTTGTTCCGGCGTCAGTGGCAAACCGGCATAGAGCTCCAGCGGCCGCGCATAGACACGCGCCGGCAGCGACCAGCGCTTGCCATCGAACTGATGCCGGACCTGGTAATCGAGATAAACGAGATAGCCGGCCAAAGCAATGGCCAGAATGAGCAGTATGCGGGTCAGGATTGACCGGCGCCGGACAGTTTTCTTACGCGACTTGCTCCGCCTGCGCTTGCGGCGTTTTGCCATAAATATATGGGACCTTCAATGAGACAGGGAAAAGCAGCGACGGCTGCCAAATCAAGCGAAGACTAATCTTACCCGAACACGGGATGGCAGTGCGACACTCTTTTGGGCAAAAAAATACCCCGGTCGGAGTCCGAACCGGGGTTGAATTTACGGAAACGTTAGACGGGTAAGCCGTTACCTCAGGCCTGTTGCTTTGCGGCGAGCCACAGCGACCAGACCGAGCAGACCGGAGCCGAACAGCCAGACGGCGGTCGGAACCGGGACAAAGGTGGCGTCATGGGAGAAGGGTGCGAAGTCGGTCCCATTCCTGATCCGACAATTATTTCCTTCAACGGAACCGAAAGTACACCTGAACAGATCGATGTGAAGCCCATCGGTAAGGGCTGTGAGATACAAATCGATCGTTTCGATGTATCCGGGAGCTGAGTCACCCTCATTACCGGGCTGCGTATTGTATACCGTAGCCGCACTATCAAATGTCAAGGCATAGACCTCAACCCAGGTGTCAAAGATGCCATGTGGTGGCAAGCTATTTGTATCCTCAAATGGCGGATCTCCATAGCCAGAATCGACCAGCGTAAGAGAGGCACCACCAATCATCGGATCGATAGTGAACGTATCTGACATCGTTTGAGGTACCGCCCCGAATACCAGGTAGGCATCACCGGCTTCCAGGGAGGTCACCGTGAACTGTCCGCCTACAATGCAATCCTCAGCGGTAATGTCATAAACATTGCATGTTCCTCCATCAGCATCACCAATTTGTAATGAAGGTATCGCCATCGCGCTGGACGCGAACAGTGCAGAGCTGGCAATAACGCCAAGACCTAGCCTGTTAAGTTTGTATTTCATCGTTGTTTTCATTTCACCATCTCCTTAGACTGAAAAGTTTTCCTAACTAAGCTGTTGTTTTTTATGCCTGTTTCTTCATCCGTGTATAAGTGCGCCTGTGTCTCAACTCCAACGCCCATGTCATCTTCACCAAGCGCATGTCTTATCGCTGTGACAAGACCGGAAAATGACTGAAATGCTTCCTTCTCTTCTGTCCCTACCGTCTCGACCAGTCCGGCAACTTCATCTGGGTCATTCCGGTCCCTTCGGCAGACCCTGACAATGAAGCTTTCCATTGATAGTCTCCATGGCCGTGATGTTGTTCTTCTCAATATCGATTCTTTCCTTTCCTTATGTAAAATTATAATACCAGGCTACTTCCAGATAACTCACAAATTGGAAACCGGATGTCTGTAATCCGGCGGAATATGATGGGCAAGTCAAACGCCAGGCAGTACTACAACAGGCAAAAAATGCGTTGAACCAGCGTTTTCTAAACAGAATCTGGCCGGCAGGATAGAAGGGTATGGGATTACACGCAAGCCAACAGATGACGCGAAGACATCACCTGTAGGGATAAATTATTTAATTCGAAATGGCGGATTGCGAAGTGTTCAACTACGATGGATCACAGCACGGTTCAGGCCGACTGCTTCCGCATACGCGCGTTCTTTAGTGAAATATAGAGTGATTCAGTGTCGGACTCGGGCTGCAGACCAAGCACGATGGAAAGGACTTGCCGGCAACGGCGATAGACTGACATGCCTTCCGAGATCCGGTGGGTTTCAAGACAGCAAGTCATAAGGCGCTGGTAGAATACCTCGATGAGATCATCAACCTCAAGACCTTTCTGGTAGCACTGCATGGCACGGTCCCAGAAACTGTGGATCTCCCAGTAACGTCCAACGCCCAGCAGATTATAGATAAACTTGCTGCGCAGTCGCTCCCGCAATGACACGGAGGAGGAAGTCATATCTTCCCGGGCCAGGAAGTGGTGCTGGTAAAGACTGAACATCTTGCCGGTTAGCTGATCAAGCCTGACTGCGTCCCTGCCTGTGGCGTCACGGTTGCGAATGCGCTGAACCTGGCCGAGCAAACGCTCAAATGCCCAGACATCAACCCAGCAATACCGGGAATCCAGCGACAAGCGCCCGTCTCGCAATACCAGGATCCGGTCGTCATCAAAGATCTTGCGTAGACGGTACAACGTGGTATCAAAGGATCGCTGGGTGTTATCGCCATCGGCATCCGGCCACAGTGCCGTGGATATACTACTGACACTGACATCGCGGCCACCCAGGGCAATCAGTGTTTTCAGCAATTCCAGGGGTTTGTGCGGGGCCTTGCGGCCGAAATCAGCCGGTTGGCCCTTGAGCAACAGGGAAAACCGTCCGAGAGTATAAATCATCACCGGCCAGGTGTAGCCATCATTTTCCAACGACGGGAACTGGCTGATGGCGGCTTCGACGCGCTTTCCGGGCTTGACCCTGCGATCCGACTTGCGACGGAAAAATGACATATCGTCAACTTCCGACAAGTGGACCTGTTCAAAACCCTTGAGCGTTAATTGTTCTTCCATTTTTTCCTGCCTGGCGATTCTTATTCAGCCCGCACTCCCTGCAATAATTTTAGATTGTGTTAAACACTGCCAAGCGTCAATAGATCGTACTTTAGCAAAGTCTTATTTGCCCTGCATCAAGTTTTCTCAATTAAATATGTAATGTATTTACACTCTTAGCAATTGTACTGAAGTACTATCACATAACTTGCTGATATACAGGATGATATTTTTCCTCTAAACAGTGTGTGACTTTCGTCCTTGGTTACGAATAACGACGATTTGTCATATTGTTCAGACAGGCGTGTTTGCAACGGGAATGGGTACGGCAAAAGACCATAAGAAATATCAGTTTTTTTATGTAATCCGGGACCACAACGACTTGCCGATTTCAGCGACCGATACTGTTCGCTCTACAGAGCCCTGGTTATGCGCAAATAATGGTGGGGTACTACCGTTCGTTTCGCCTGCCCTTGCTCGTCATGGTATCAATCCCGCTGGCGATGATCAGTGTCTTCCCCGGTTACTGGATACCGGGGGTGACATTCTCGGCAGCATCCATAATCGCTGTGATCGCACTGGCCGGTGTCCTCGTACGTAATTCGCGGCTGATCATCGATTTTATACAGGCTTATCAATCACAAGGATTCTCACTGGATGACACGATCCGCGAGGCTGCCACGGTGTGCCTGCGACCGATTCCCCTGACGACACTGGCCATCATATTCGGGACCGCCATTATGGTGCCGGATACCGTGATCAGGAGGCTGGCGATCAGTCTGATTTATGGTGTGGCCAGTTCAGCCCTGTTTACCGTGTACGTGATCCCACTCTTGTATCGCCGACTTTTCAGCTAAAAGGAAATAAATTAATGAATCATCAAACACAATCTTCCTCAGCGATTGGCCTTGCGCTGGGTAGTGGCGCATCCAGGGGCTGGGCACACATAGGTGTTATAAAAGCCTTGTCAGAACTGGATATTCACCCAAAGGTCGTATGCGGTTGTTCCATTGGCGCAATCGTCGGCGCTTCTTATGTTTCGGGTAGCCTTGACAAGCTGGAACACTGGGTACGCGCATTAACCAAAGTGGAGCTTGCCAGATTTATCGAACTGAATCTGTCACTAAACGGCTTTGTTGACACTGAAAAGCTGCAGGAGTTTCTCTTTCAATGTGTATGCCGCGAGGATGAGTCCATTGAGGATATCAGTGCGAATTTCGCATCCGTTGCGACTGATCTGGAAACAGGCAGAGAGATATGGTTTACCAGGGGACCGCTGATAGATGCGGTTTGGGCCTCGATATCCCTGCCAGGTCTTTTCCCGGCATTACAGCATCAGGGAAGATGGCTGGTAGATGGTGGATTGGTTAATCCGGTACCTGTGTCCGTTTGCCGTGCTTTGGGCGCGGATATTGTGATATCCGTCAACTTGAACGGGGATATCGTCGGAAAGCATTTCATTCAGGAACGTAACAGGCAGGAAACCGGAAGCGAGAATGTCCTGGATATGTTATCAAGCGCAGTAAAACAATATTCACCGTCTATTTTCAAGGGCAAAAAAGAAAGAACCTCCCCACCGGGTCTGTTCGATGCTATAGCAGGCTCTATCAATATTGCGCAGGACAGAATAACGCGCAGTAGATTGGCAGGAGATCCGCCGGATATCATGCTTTCTCCAAAACTATCGCACATTGGCCTGATGGAGTTTTATCGTGCGGAAGAAGCAATCCAGGAGGGGCGAGATTGCGTGATGCGCATGTTGCCCGAAATACGTCATGTACTGGGTAAGTAAATCCCGGAAAACAGTTCGTGAGAATACTCAGAAAGGTGAGATGCTGTTGATAAGCTGCGCCCGGCCAGCCTTCCTGTATGCAGGGTGAATTGCAACCACTTGCGATGCCGGTCCGCATAACTCCGGTAGCCATTCGCAGTTCTCGATGGCTTGGGGAGTAAGCCAAATCTAAAATTATCGCGATTTTGGGCAATCATGTCAGACACCCACTGATTGGCCAGCGCGGACCTCAGCGGCCGTATACACCGAAAAAACATACCTTTACACAGGAGCCAGGTAATTCAACTACGGAATGTGGTGCTTGCCCACCAGGGTCACTGTACTCGCCTGTGGCCCTCTTTCCCCCATCTCTTCCACGAAACGCACCTCACTGCCGACTTCCAGCTTGTTGAAGG
>JBDLJX010000002.1:0-66163 GCA_039714155.1 Pseudomonadota bacterium
CATTCGCAAGGGTCGCATGGTCATCCTGATGGATGATGAAGATCGTGAGAATGAGGGCGACCTGGTGATGGCCGCCGAACGTGTGCGCCCGGAAGATATCAACTTCATGGCCAGTTACGGTCGTGGCCTGATCTGCCTGACATTGACACACGAGCGCTGCAAGCAGCTGGCGTTGCCGTTGATGGTGCGTCGCAATGTGTCACTGCATTCCACCAACTTTACCTTGTCCATCGAGGCGGCCGAGGGCGTAACAACCGGTATCTCGGCACATGACCGGGCGCGTACCGTGCTGGCAGCGGCCAGCCCGGATGCGGTGCCTGGCGATATCGTCCAGCCTGGCCACATCTTTCCGTTGATGGCGCAGCCGGGCGGGGTGCTCGCCCGTGCCGGTCATACCGAGGCCGGCTGTGATCTGGCGCGCCTTGCCGGCCTGGAACCGGCCGCGGTGATTGTCGAAATCCTCAACGAGGATGGCAGCATGGCGCGGAAACCGGATCTGGAAATCTATGCCCGCGAGCATGGCCTCAAGATGGGCACCATCGAGGACCTGATCCGTTACCGTATTGAAAATGAGAAAACCGTGGAGCGGGTGGCGGAAAACGAGATGGCAACCGAATTCGGTGTGTTCCGTGTGTATGCCTATCGGGATGTCATCGACGGTGCCGTGCACCTGGCGCTGTCGATGGGTGATATTAGCGGGGAGGAGCCGACGCTGGTACGTGTGCACATGCAGAACACGCTCGGTGACATGCTGGCTGCGCGTACGGATGATTACGGCTGGCCGTTGCACGCTGCCCTGCAGTGTATTGCGAAAGAGGGCAAGGGTGCAGTCATCATTCTGCGCTGGGAAGAAAGCCCGGATGACCTGGTGCAGCGCATTCAGGAGTACCATATTCCGGAAGTGGCCGAGAAAAAACCGCAACAGGAACCGGATGAGCTGCGTACCTATGGTGTCGGTGCACAGATCATTGCCGATCTTGGCATTCACAAAATGCGGGTGTTGAGTGCGCCCAAGATCGTGCACGGTATTGCCGGGTTCGGACTGGAGGTTGTCGAATATGTGCCGTGTGATTGATCAGGACTATTGCCGCAGAGATCACAGAGAGCACAGAGTGTAATATGCTTATTATATCCGGTGATCTCTTTTGCCTCTGTGGCAGATGAAGTTTTCTTTATTACCTGGCTGAATTGATTGTTCAGAGTGGATTGGAAAAATGGCTGATATCACAACGATAGAAGGTGAGCTGGTAATCCGGAATGCGCGTATCGCGCTACTGGTGTCGCGTTTTAACAGCTTTGTTGTCGAGAGTTTGCTGGCAGGCGCCATCGATACGCTCAAGCGTCACGGTGCCGATGAACGGGACCTGGAAATTATCCGGGTGCCGGGCGCCTACGAGATGCCGATTGCGGCACAGCGACTGGCAGCCAGCAAGCGTTATGATGCCATCATTGCGCTGGGGGCCGTAATCCGTGGCGGCACCCCGCATTTTGAATATATTGCCGGCGAATGTACCAAAGGCCTGTCATCAGTGTCGCTGAAATACGATATTCCGATTGCCTTCGGTGTGCTCACCGTGGATACCACTGAGCAGGCCATAGAACGGGCCGGCACCAAGGCGGGCAACAAGGGGGGTGAAGCCGCCATGTCGGCCATTGAAATGATCAACCTGCTGCAGGGTCTGGATAGCTGAGGCTGCGCGATAATGTTTGTTTCTGCACATGCGCGGGCAAGGGCGCGGCGTTACGCCATGCAGGCCCTCTACCAGTGGGACCTCTCCGGCGTCGAGCTGGCCGAGATCCAGCGCCAGTTTGCCGAGGCGGAAGACTTTAGCCGCGCCGACAAGGACTATTTTGTTGAACTGCTGAAGACGATACCCGCGCAACGCGAGTCTATCGACCGGCATCTCGGTGAATTCCTTGACCGGCCCATGCAGCAGGTCGATCCGGTCGAGCGCGCCATCCTGCGAATCGCGACCTACGAGTTGCTGAATCGTGACGATGTTCCGTACCGTGTAGTTATCAACGAGGCCATCACCCTGACGAAGAAATTTGGCGCCGAACAGAGCCATGCCTTTGTGAATGGTGTACTCGACAAGCTGGCGCACAAGCTGCGGGCTGACGAATGTACCGGCAAGCCCCGGCAGGCCAACGGTCTCTGATCATCCTGCACCTGGTTCCGGTCATATCACATGGCCCTGTCTGAATTCGAACTTATCCAGCGCTACTTTGATTATCAGCCCGCTGCGGGCAGTCGTGATGATGTTGTGCTGGGCATTGGTGATGATGCAGCGATTCTTGCGGTGCCTGATGATCGCGACCTGGTGGTCTGCATGGATACCCTGGTCACCGGTGTGCATTTTCCTGAATCCGTTACAGCCGATGCCATTGGCCACAAGGCCCTGGCCGTCAACCTCAGTGATCTTGCGGCAATGGGTGCGGAACCGGCATGGTTTACCCTGTCGTTGACATTGCCGGATGCAGACAGTCAGTGGCTGGAATTATTTGCGCAAGGCCTGTTTGCACTGGCTGACCGCTACCACGTGCAACTCGTCGGTGGCGATGTCACGCGCGGTCCGTTGAATATCACCGTGCAGGCGCACGGACTGGTACCAAAAGGACGGGCGCTCAAACGCAGCGGCGCTGCTGTCGGTGATCGTATCTATGTCACGGGCACACTCGGTGATGCCGGGTTGGCGCTACAGCAGGGTTCGACAGCATCGGCAGGATTACGCCAGCGACTGGATTATCCGGAACCACGCATCGACGCCGGTCTTGCGTTGCGTGGCCTGGTATCGGCGTGCATAGATATTTCCGATGGCCTGCTGGCCGACCTCGGTCATTTGCTGGCGGCGGATGGCCTGGGAGCCATATTGCAGGTCGACGATCTGCCGCGTTCGCAGGACTTCCTTGCGACCATGGAGACACTCGGCGATTCCGGGAATCTGTCTTACAATGTTCCGCTAAGTGCCGGTGATGATTATGAATTGTGTTTCACCGTGCCGCCCGGACAGGGTGCGGAACTGGAGTCGGCCCTGGCTGCTTTGCCGGGGAGTTGTACTGCCATTGGCGTCATCGAGCAAGGCGGTGGACTACGCTGCCAACGACAGGATGGCTCGATCTGGCAACCCGCGGCAAACGGTTACCAGCACTTCAGGGCTAAAATATGACTGAGCGCGTCGCGGCACGTCATTTACTGAACCCGTCCTGCTTCGTTGCGCTTGGCTTCGGCAGTGGGCTGGTACCGGTTGCGCCGGGTACCGCCGGCACGCTGGCTGCGATTCCGGTTTACCTGCTGCTGCAGGATCTCAACTTGAACGCCTACCTGGTTATTGTGGTTGCCATGTTCCTGGGCGGCATCCTGGTGTGCCATTACACCGCGGATCGACTGGGTGTGCATGACCATCCTGCCATTGTCTGGGACGAGATCGTCGGTTACCTGGTCACCATGGTGGCGGCGCCAGCGGGATGGCAATGGATTGTTGCCGGTTTTGTATTGTTCCGATTGTGGGTAACAGGCGATTTCACGGCGGCGGCAGTTCGTATTTATCGGTATCGTTATAGTAGTGGGCGCCTGTGTCCAGCCACTCGGCGATCAGTCGCAGTTCTGCCGGCGTCAGCATGCCCTTGTGGAAGGACAGGTCCTTGTTGGTCGTGACTACCGCCTCGACTTCATAGATATCGTCGTCGGTATCGTCATCAAACAACCGGAAAAAGCGGGCACTCGGAATCGCCCCGCGGGCACTCATCAGGCGCCGGGTAATGCAAATGCCGTCCAGCGGTTCAACCGAGAGGTCGCCTTCGATGCCATTCGGACAATCCGTAGCGGGATCTGATACCTGAATCCATTCACCATTCTCGTTCATCACGTAGTAATCGGTTTCAAACAGCTGCACATAGGAGGTGACCTCCCCCGGGTTCCACGGATCAGGATCGCCACTCAACTCGAATTTGCCGTCACCGCCCTTGGGGCAGCTGTTCTGGGGGGTATTGTCGGCTTTGTCATGGCAACTGGTGCAGGACATGCCCCCCGCCTGCGGGCGGCAGGCATCCCAGATCGGCTGGATATGCTCCAGGTAGTTGATGGTGACCCTGCAGTTGCTGGTCCAGCTGTCCAGGCATAGCGGATCGTTTACCGGTGCGGGGGTCGTCAGATCGCCGTGGCTGTACACGAAAGGCTGGGCCAGTGTGCCGATGAAGGGATTGGTCCAGTAGTCTTCATAGACCACGTCGCCCGTGCCATTGGGTATGGTACCGAGCATGAATGCAAGGGCTTCCGCCATGGTATCCCCGGCTGCGATGGCAATGATCTCTGGATTCGCATTCGGGAATGGCCCGGCTCCCGGCGCGCCCGGGTTGGCCGCGGCGGTCTCGATGTCCGTTCGTGCATGCGGGATATCGTTGCCCGGGTCGTGGCAGCCGTGGCATTCACGCAGTTCACCTTCCTCCAGCAGCAGGGTGTGGGGATGGTCTGTCAGATAATTGTAGTTGTAGCCAGGCTCGGCGATCAGGTCCACGCGCTTGCCGTACTTGTTGACCACCTCGAAGGTGAAGTGGATATCATGCGGCACCTGGGCCAGGGCAGACCCGTCCGGCTCGACTGTGCCGTAAGACAGGATGTCATGCAGCTCCCGGTTACCGGAACCCAGGATCGGACGCAATCCCATCTGCGGCCCGCTGCCATCGGTGGGGTTGAGCACCGGGCTGTCCAGTATGGCCTGTTCCAGTTCACTGGGCATAAAGCGTCTGGTGAAGACGCGAATAAAACGTTCCGAACGATCGTCCGGCACGGTGAGATAGGGATCACGCAGGGTCGTGATACCGCCATCCGGCTCGGCCATGTCCTGGCTGTCCAAATCGTAGACACTGAGAATATGGAAGGCACCAAAGCCCTCGTCCAGCAGGAAGTTTGCCTTCGGACTCTGATAGACACGCGCATTCTCGTTGTATTTGCCGATCACGATATCGGTATACAGGGCATGGCTGTGCCCCTTGACCACCGGAAGCCGGGTGTTTTCGTGCGGGTCGATCGTCCAGATCCCGTATTGTGGCGCACGCAAAGCGTCCGTGGTGGAAAAGCCCTCACACACGGCGCTGATCTCTCCTGACTGGGTGAGACACTGTGCCCAGCTCGCCAGCAGGCGACCGCTGCCATCACGATAGGGGAATACGGCGCTGTACCATCCGCTGGGCGAAACCTGGTCGGGATAGAAATTGACCAGGCCCGGTGTCATCGATTGTTCCGCCTCCCCGCTGACGGAATCATCGATGGGCTTGCCGACGGCATAGAAATTCTGGCTGTTGATCTTGACCACATCGCCGCCGTAAACCGGGTTGTAGATATGCCGCATAATGGTGATCAGGTTACCGTCGCGCATGGGGATCGGATCCATATAGTGGATGAAGGATGCGTCGGTAACCTCTTCATTGATACTGCCGAAGTAGCGATGCAGGTTTCCGCCACTGGGTGCAATCCGGTACAGGCTAAGGATGTCCTGGATGAAAATACGGGTATCAGTCGTCTCGCCGGCAACCGAGCCGCCGCACTTGTCATCGGTGGTCCATGTCTTGGGATCATCCAGTCCGGGAGGAAATCCATTTCCGTTTCCGTGCCCGAAACCACCGCCGTGCGGATGGGTACTGAAATCCGGGTCATCGATGTTTTCTTCCGTACAGTCGGTCAGGACTTCGTACTCGCGACCCCAGCGAATAAACACGATCTGCCCGTCATTCATCGTGTTCGGCTCAATGTCATGATAGGCACCAAAGGTGATCTGAAACAGTTCGCTGCCATCCGGCTCCATGATATGCAGCAGCGAGGCCGGCTCGGCGAAATCGCCAATGTACTCCCGGCTGTCCGCCAGCCGGTAATCCCCGGTGGCGACCTGGCGGTCCGAAGAGAAGACGATGCGACCGTCATTCGTGTAGGCCGGGTTGGTGTCCTGACCTGTGTTGGCAAGTTCGTCATCCGCAAAAAACCTGCGAATCTCTCCGGTAGAAAAGTTGTACTCGTAGATATTCCAGTTGCTGTGGTGCGTATTGCCCTCCGGCCCGTGGGCAGCAAAGGCGATACGTTCGCCATCGGGCGAAACCGTGAGGTCCTTGACGTCATAGCTGCCACCGCCGAAATAGCCGGAGAGGATGTCCTTCTCATCAGAGGAAAGGGCAACCCTGTCACGCACAAACAACCTGGCGCCAGGATTGAACTGATATGGCGAGCGTGGATCCAGAACCGGGCGGTCGTCCACAGAAGTCGTTTCCCCCATTTCCGGAAAGTCACGCACAATGTAGGCAAAGGGACTGTCCTGCAGTACGCCTTCCTCTCCGGTCAATCCTTCCTGCTGGCATGCGGCTACTGCGATAACCATCACTGTGACAAAAAAATGCACTGTACATATTTTGAGTAGAGCATTCATTTCATGCCTCCTGCTTCCTGGACTGGCCTGCCTTTACCTTTCATCGTCATGCTGTCTCAACTGATCAACCCCGGGTTTGCCGGTATTCCGCTATGCGGCTTGGCGAGATCAGCCGGGGAGAAAGTCAAATTTGTAGTTGACCGGTGTCGCCAGGACATCATCGGGTCCGAAGTCGATCACACGGATTCGTGTCAGCAGCTTTTGCTCCAGCTTGATGCTCTCGAGCTCACTACTGATGAGTTCGATACTGGAAATCGCGCCATTGGGCTCGATCACGATATGAAAGACATATTTGCCCCTGACTTCCGGATCCTTGCGCAACGCGCGGTTGTAGATGGCGTAAATCGCTCCCTTGTGCTGCTCGAAAACACGACGTATGGACTCCATGTCCCTTCCACCGGCTACCGACGAATGATGTTTACCGCCACCGCTACCGCGCGCACCGCCCGAGCCGTCGCCGGTACCACCACCGCCGGTTCCGTCGCCGGCACCGAGTGGACTCGCCACCGAAACACCGCTGCGACCGGCCAGTTGCGTACTGCTGCCATGGCTGCTAATGGCGGAGGAGTTGATTCCTCCGCTGGTCTTGACCGCCGTTTCGCGCCCAAGCACCGAGCGCCTGATCTTTGCTGCTGCACCGGTAGTAACGTTGGTGTTCCTGGCCTGAAGCTTGGCGACATCCAGCGAACTTCGCAGCGATTGCAGCTGATTGGAAAATGCCGCCACACCCATAGATGCGACTTTCTTCCTGGCCGGTGCTTTCTTTATCTGCTTCGCCGGGGGAGCCTCTTTTTTTACAGCTTTACTGGGCTCCACAGGCTTCTCGATTTCTACCGGCTCCGGTTTCGGCGCCGGGGGCGGTGCAGGCAACTTCTGCTGCAAAATAATCTTTGCCAGTGCTGGCGGCACGATTTCGGCCTGCTCCCGCTCAATTTCCGGTAACGGGAGCCAGGGGAAGACGATGGCCAGCAACATAAACAGAAGAAGCAGGCGCTTGAGTATTTTCCTGAAGCGCACGTCTTCCTTGCGTGTGGCCTCCCAGGGAAGAACAAAATCGTTCAATAGCATTGCTGTCGTAGTCATCCGGTATAACTCCTATGCGCCGGCGTTGGCCACCTGGGTCACCGCCATGGACAAATCCCGGTAGTTCGATTTTGCGCAGGTCACCATGACACGCTTGAGTATTTCATACGGGATCGTATGGTCACCCAGGATGGTGATTGCCCTGCCACTCGCCTTTTCTTCCGCGGTCAACTGTGCGCGTTTCGAGGCCAGGTAGTTGAGCTCTTTCGCAAGCCCCGGGATTACACCGTCACTTTTTATTACCTCATCCATGGTTGCGACCGGCCGGCCGTCAACGATGATGTCGGATTCGGTCACCATGACGGTGATGGTCGACTCGGGTTTTTGCTCGGCGACGGAATCAGGGAGCTTGATGTGCTTGCTCACTTTCAGTATCTCGTTATCACCGGAGTTGATGAGCAGAAAGAACACGAGAATCGTGAATATATCCATGAGCGAAACCAGATTGAGTTTCGCAGGCCTGAGAAAGCGCCTGTGATTCTGCTGCATGCGTTCTGCAATACTGGACCTGTTCATGAGTCGCCTCTCTTGGGTGGAGCATCACCCAGCGAAATTTCCGGAAACAGTTCAACTTCGACGGCACTGGTGGCAACAACCGTCCTGAACCCCCGCACGGTATCCATGGTGGACACCAGCGATTGATAGCTGACATCTGCCTCGGAGAGCAAAAGAACGTCAGACTTGTCCTTGACTTCCTTCTTGATTTCCCGCAGCACCAGGGACAGCGTCTCGTAGTCCAGTTTCTCACTGTCTTCCATATCCCTGGGCTCGATGCTCTTTATCAACACCCCGCTCGGGAAATACACCTCCAGGCCTGACTTGCGCAGTACCACCTCCAGCTGCCGGTTTTTCTCGGCACTCTGTGTCACCGCACCTGTCAGGTTCGGAAGATTGAGCCGTAGTATCGTGATCTGACTGAATACCATGCTCATCAACAGCACCGGGACCAGTACGATCATGAGATTCATAAAAGGCGTGATATTAAGATCCGCCTCCTCAAGTTCTCGTCGCTTTATGAACATAGTGTTACCACCTGTCAGATCTGTCCGTCAGCCGTCCGTACGGCAAAGGATTTGGGATGCCCCTTTAGAATCGCGTTCATGAACTTCACACCGGCCATTTCAATGCTGTCCACGATTTCGACCGTCTTGTTCTGCAGGACCGAGTGAAACAGAAGCAGCGGTATTGCAGCCATCAGGCCGAATGCCGTAGTGTTCATCGCTACAGAAATGGACTCGGACAAAAGCGTGGCCTTGTCGGCGGGATCGGCATGCGCCACAGCAGTGAAGGCAGCGATCAGGCCGATAATGGTGCCGAGCAGGCCGAGCAGTGTGGCGATGTTGGCCAGGATTGACAGGTAATTTGTACGTTTTGACAATCGCGGGACTGTTTCCAGAATACCCTCCTGCATGGCGGACTGGATATCATCCCTGCGCGGAGACGTCTGCATGGTCTCGACTGCAGCCAGAACAATGCGCGCGATCGCTGACTTGCTGTTGTGAGAGTATTGCTGCGCCGTGTCGTATTTCCTGCCACTCAGCATCGGCAACAGTTCGGAGTAGGCCTTCTGGTTGGCGTACAGGGATTTTCTCAGAAAGTACCAGCGTTCGATTGCAATCGCGACCCCGATGGCCAGCACCAGCGCAATCGGGTACATAAAGGTACCGCCTGACTGAAAAAATGACGTTATCGATGTGTAGGTATCCATGATGTTCTCCCGGTCATTAACTAACTTGAAACAGATTCAATGTGGTACAGATACAAGCGCTTAGTTTCCTGTCATGTCATTCCCCCCCGGCAGGTCCTTCCAGAGAGAGTTCGTCGTAAAACTGAATACTTCTGGCCAGCACATCCCGGTCTACCGGGTCCAGCACATTCCCTGATATCGATTTGATTGGCCGATACAGCTTGGATGGCCCTTCCGGCGGTTTCCATGGCGTGATGTAACTGACCGACGGCTGCTCCTTGTCACCGACGAAGGTGCTTTCCAGGTCGATTCGCTCCTGGGACCCTGCGCACAGGGGCGCAAGGAGGCAGAGTGTGGCTGTAATCGTTCGTACTGACATGACATGAATTCCCCAGTGATGATTAAGCGGTATCGTAGATGCAGTTGATCATGAAATCGGCCCGCGCCGGTCCTAGTCCGCACCCTTGGTTGCGGCCACCGTGACGGCATCGTCGGATTCTGCCGCTGTTGTCTTGGCAGCCTTCGCCGGCGGAACATCAATAAAACTGCCATCAATGCCGGTTCTGTGTTTCACCTCGACCAGCCACTTGTGGACTTTCTCGTCTTTCTCTCCGGTAAGAAAGTAATAGGCCTCGTAATGCTTTTGCGCCGCCTCGGCCTTGTTCAGATACAGGTCATATAGAACTGCAAGATTCAGATGCGCCTCAGGGAAATCCCTCCAGACTCGCAATGCATCGAGATAGGTATGCTGGGCGTCGGAAAAATATCCCTGTCTGCGCTGCACCAGACCAAGCGCGATATAGGCATTGACGTTGTTCCTGTTTACACTGATCGCCTTTTTATAGCGCTCAATGGCAACCGTATATTTTTCCTGTTTTTCGGCTATTGCGCCCAGTTTTACCCAGGGACCGGCAAGCGAGGGATATTTTTCAGTCAGCATCCTGAATTTTGCGCTCGCTCCTTTAAGGTCTCCTGCCTGGAGCCGGTCGCTGGCTACAACGAATATTGACTTTGCCTCACCCGGTACGGACGCATCTCCGGTGGTATACGGGTTCGGTATTGGCACGTAGGGAACTTTCTCGCCAGCAGGGTTGTAGACCTGTCGGGGCAGGGGGGCCTCAGCAGGCGAGACGATTGGAGCCTGGCGACTGGTAACGGCATCCGCTCCATCGGCCGGGCCTTTTGCCTGCGGTTTAACCGGCACGACAGAACTGCATCCCGAAACCAGAACGGAGACCAGCATGCTTGCTGCCAGCGTGGGACGGAACTTACTTGATACCGTAGCCATAACTCACCTGCATTTCCTGTTTGTCAAAACGGGCGGGTGACAGCTTCGCCATGGCGGCAAAACTCTTGTCTACCCAGTGATTGAAATTCCCGTCCCATGACTGCCTGATATTGTTCTCGTGTATTTCAATGGCCAGTTCCTCAAACGGAATGGCCTGTTCTTCCAGCAGCAGCTCATATTGCTGCAGTTCGGTTGTCGACAATCCTTTCGGGCGCGGCGAATCCATCAATTCCCTGGCAAAACTGGCGTACAGCTCGCCTATGCTGTAGGAGGCTCTGGCCGAGAATTCAAAAATTCCGTAACCGGCAGATTCTTCATAACGCTGCATTGCGTTTTTGAGTTTCTCGCTTTTCCTGGGCATCCACTTCTCGAGTGGCATACGCAATTTCACACGCTTAAACTCCCATCTCCAGTAGTCACCGTATTCAGCATTTGCCCAGGCAGCCAGCCACCGGGAACGATCGGTGCTGCGGCTGCCGGCCTTGCTGTCGCCATCGATAACCCGGCGTAACCAGTACAGATGCCGGGTCATGTCCTCGGTCTTCTTGTAGAGATGCGCCAGGTGGTAGCGTGCTTCCATCCGATTATCAAACGGTTCCTCGTAGGCATGTGCCCAGCGTTTGAAGTGATCAATGGCAATGGAGTACTCACCCGCCTTTTCGTACAACCCTGCGGCGATAAACAGGGCATCCCGCCTGGCGTTCTCGTCAGCATCGTTGCGATAGATTGTCATGTATTCCCCTGCAGCCATCTTCCACTGCTCGTCCTGTTCGTAGGCATAGGCGATCTTCTGTGCAACAGTCTTGCCGAGTTCGTGATCGGGAAATTTGCTGCGCAACTCAAGCAGTTCCACCAGCGCCGGTTTCCATTGCTCCAGGGTCATCATGTGCGTTGCTGCATCGTATTGTGCCGCCACGCGGGCACTTGACATGGGTGCGATGGTTTTGATTCGCAGAAAATGCTCGATAGCCTGATTCAGATCGTTGGCCTGCAATGCGGCATCACCCTGCTTGTAGGCGGTTGTAGCCACGCGCTCCAGGACGACCTCGTATTCCTTGTCCCCCCTGGGAATATATTTCAGTTGATTCTGGTATCCGGATTCGGCCTCCGCGTAATTACCAAGCTCATACTGACTGTGGGCAATGACGCCATAGGCTGTCTTGTGCAATTTGCTGTCAATATCGCCGGTCCGGGATATCACACTGGTCGCCACCTCCAGTGCTTTCTCGTAGCGTTTCAGGGCAAACAGCTCTTCAGAGGCCTTGGCCAGAACCGCACCGGAACGCTTATCGCCCCTGTAGGTATTTACAAATTTCAGCTGGCTGTCCACAGTACGCGCGCGCCACTCGCTGAGTTGCGGTGAATCCTCTCCATGTGCCTTCTGCAGATCCTCTGCGTGCTTGTGGAAAGCGATAATTGCGGCATAGCCGGCATCCGCGCCGTACTTGCCTTGCCCGTGGTGGTATGCGGTTTTCTCGTAACCCTCGATCGCAGCCACATAGTCACCGCCGTCGAACAGGGCTTCTGCCCGCATATAGGTCATCTCCTGGACTTGTGGATCCTCAGGGAAGGTTTCCATGAATTGCCGGTAGTATTCTGCGGCCTTGAGGAAGGAATCCCTCTCCTTCAGGGCGAGGGTGGCAAGCTTGTCACTATCCGCATCGGAGTCTGGGAGTTGCTTTTTCAGTTTTTGCCCGGTGCCGTGGTAATGACGCGCCAGCTCGTCAATATACGTCTTCAGATTGGGGATGACCTTCGCCTTTACATCACCTCCCTTGGTTTTCCAGAACTCGCTATGAATGCCGTAGTTCTGCACGTAACGCTCTTTCTCCGGCAGGACCTGAGAGGAGAATTCTCCATCGATGTAAGCCCGGATCATCTCCGAGTGCATCTCGGGAGCCCGATCCGAGGTGGGATTCTGCAGTACAAAGGCACGATAGGAACCGGCCGAGTCCTCGTAACGCTCCTTTTCCAGGAAGTGTTTGCCCAGCCCCGAATACAGCAGCCAGGTGTATTTCTTGCTTTGTGGGCGGTCTGCATAGAAATTGTTGATCTTTTCAGAGCCGCCCCCATAGGCAAGGCTCAGACTCATAATGCGCAGGGTGTCGTCGACAAGTGACCTTTCAACCTTGTCGAGTCGTTCGATCTTGCCGTCCCCGGGAACCAGCCGGTCGAGGACCTCGGAAAACGATGCCAGTCCACCATCGTAGTCTCCCAGCTTGTAGCGCGACCAGCCGAGCAGGTAATAGGAATTGTTGAGAAAGGCCGACTCCACACCCAGTGTGATTACAGATTGATAGGCAACCACGGCCTTTTCATATTGCCCGTCGCCGAAATGAATATCGCCCTTGCGGAAATACGCTTCACCAAGATGTGGCGATACCGGATATTGCTCGATAAAGGTATCCAGCGTTGACAGCGCCAGTATATCCTTGCCGTCGAGGTCATATGCCTTCGCAAGCTGATACAGGGATTCCGCATTGTCCGGATCACCGGGATACTTGCTGATCACCTCGTTGTAGGACTTGATCGCGGGTGCAAAATAACCGCCTTCCGGCGGATTGACATCAATCAATTGCCTGTAGTCGCCCTCCAGCATGTAGACACCGGCGATACGCCGTTCGATCTGCTCCCTGAGCTCCCTGTCTTCCACTATTTCCAGCAGCGACCGGTAGTCGTCCCTGACGTCCTTGTGACTGACCCTGGGCAGCGGCACATCGTCAAGCGGTGCATCATCGGTGTTCAGTTTACCGATGGTCGTATTCTTCGATACAAGACCACACCCGGTGAGGAGCAGCATCGGGACTATCAGCGCTTTACGCAGCATCGCCGTCTCCTTGTGTGGCGTGCTGCTGCTCATCTGACGGTGCGTCCGGGAGTCTGGCATCCGGCTCATCGTCCTGCCCGTCATCGGCAGGAGCTTCGAGGTCAGCCAGTGATTTATCCAGAATGCGCACTTTCGCCAGGTGTGACTGAACCCGGTAATACTTCAGCCGCTCCTCATGGATACCAAGTTCCGTATTGACCAGTTCGAGCATCACGCTCTCGACCTTGTCGATGAGCTGGTTGGTCTTCTCAAGCTCTTTTTCAAGGACATCCATATTGCTGTCTACGAGCGAGGCGTAGTGTTCGGTATTCAGCGACAAGCCGGGGGGCGTCTCAAGCTGCTCCGTCATCAATCCGGCACTGTTGATTTCGAACTGGATGTCATTTAGCAGCCACTGCACCCGTTCCCGGTCTTCGGGATTCAGTGCGGCCGTCAGTTGTGTCAGTGTGGAATAGTCACTCTGGAAGTCAGCCAGTTGTTCAGAACCGGTATTGATCTGCTGCGTCCGGTCCCTGCTGCCCAGTGATTTCGAGCGTGCAGTAAGGATGACGTCAAAGTCATCCTGCTTCCGTTTCCAGTTGTTCAGGTTATTGCGGATTGCATACAGATCACGCAAGTCCTTCAGTACAGACTGAAAGCTGTGGTCCGACATCAGTTCCAGCAGAAACGGGGAAAGTGAATTGATCGATACGGACGGCGCTGTACCGAACCAGTCGCTTTCGCCAAGCATCTCATCGAGATTGTGGACGAATAACTCAAGCATATCTGCATCCTTGAGCGCTTCCTTTGCGCTACCCAGTTGCTCGAGTGCGCTTCCGTAGCGGTTATAGGCACTGATGAAGCCCTCGGCAGCACGGCCCGTCAGGCCAAGCTTTTCATATACGTGTGGTACCAGCAGCACTGCTTCCTGGACTTCCGGGACTGCCATCGATCGCTGCTGGAGAACTCCGAGCGGGGCAAGCGCCACTCGGTAAGAACCACTGTTGACAGATGACCATCCGGACCCCAGCAGCGCACGGTTCGAGAAAACACCGGCCGTGCTGACCTGATTAATATGGTCATAGGCATTGTCATTGTCCTGCCTGTCTGCGTACAGGTAGGCAATCGCCATATGCGAACGATCCGCCAGCCGGTCCAGCTCACTGGTACCATCAGCATATGAGGCAGCCTTCTCCAGATTGCTGACTGCGCGCGTGTAGTCTTTCTGTTTGCCGAGCGCCACGCCCAGATTGAAAAAAAGAAAGGGCGCATAGGGACTTTTTTTACTGAAACTACCCGATATCTTCCAGGCTTCATCAAAATAGCCGAGCTTTATGTTGATCAACGCGGCCAGATACAGGTATTCCTGGTCGATCTCGCGTGGCATGGTTCCGCGAACATTAGACAGCGTCGCGGCTGCATGCTCGTTATCCCCCCTGAGGTAAAGCATCTTGGCCAGGAAAAACCAAGCCCGGTTCTGTACTTCCTCAGCGGTATTTGCGACGATCAAACTGTCGAAAATATCCTGCGCCTGCTCGTCAAGGCCATAGGACAGGCTGACACCGCCCTTGAGTAACTCCGGATAATCACCGTGATTCTGGATACCGCCTCGCTCATACGCGTACTCGTACTCAACGAGGGTTTCAAAATACTTTTGCTGATAGAATTCAAAAAGGATTGCACCGTATTTCAGGTCTTTTACCTCGTGCCCGATGGCAACCTGGCTACACTCCAGCAGGAATACTGCCGCCAGTAAAGGCGCGGCAACCATCCGGGTGCAACCAGCATAATTACCAGGTAAAAGTGTTTTCATGTTCATCTACCACTGCTTGACAGAGTATTCCGGCTGCAGCTTCATCGATGAATCGGAAATATTCAGTTCTACATACTTGGGGCCACTCTCCTTGTTGATATTCAGTGTGGTGCCGCGTTTATATTCCCTGCCGCTGGGACCCATGCCCGTAAAAAATGCGGACAAGGTGTGTTCGCCTACGCTCAAATTGGCCATATGCAGCTTGTGAATGCCGCCTTTGGACAGTGCCACCAGCTCCTTGCCGGAATAGATATGGCTGGCAACAACCTTTCCGTCAAGCTTGAGCTTGACTGATTCCAGCGTAAAAAACTTGCCCACGTCCAGCGACAGGAACACGTTGACCTGGGTGTTGGCAGGAAACAGCAGATCTTCTTCCAGCACGCGCAGGTTCTTGTTCAATGCGATGACAGACAGCTTCAGTTCCTGAATATCCTTTGACAGGACATTCACGGATTCCTGCGCCTTCACCCTGCCCTGCGTGGCCTCAAGTGTGCGTTCCCCGTCTGTTGCCGTACCATCGTCCGAAACGACTGCACCGGAAACATCAGCCTCATCGACATCGGCATAAGGACTGGCCGGCATCGTGGACAATGCAACAGCCAGGACAGCAAGAACGTTTCGCCGTATTGAATCGAGTTTCATAAAACGCCTCTAACAGATAGTCCGTTTATCATCGCCTGATTACAACAAAACCTGACATGGAATATGCTTTTCAACAACATGTTCATTTCAATTGTGCGATCAAGCTCACAAATTGAACTGACTTGGTGAATACTGTACCTGCATCACAGTGCACTACGTTGGAAGGCAATTAGTATTACATTGCATATCGTTTTCGAAGTGCACGTATACCCTCGGGTCTTTGACTGGAATAAATACTCAAGATAAGTTGTTCGTTACCGTAATAAAGAGAGAATCCTAAAGCATTAAGACTTGACCGGCGCAAGCGGGATGGCATATGGCAGCGATTGCCTTACCGCGCTCTGCAATTCAAATTAACGTGAATAATGTGACAGCTTTAACATGATACGACTTTGGATAAGGTGCAATTTGCATGATGTGAGACACATTCTATGTGCATTGCTGTTGCTGGGCTGCCTGCCATCACAGGCCTTATGTTTTGACCTGTTCAATAATGACAGCCCGGATGTGAATGATTCCGTTTTTCTGGAAGTCACAGAACCATATATTGACATGCACACCGGACCGGGCCGTGGTTACCCTGTATTCAACGTAGTCGAACAGGGCGAAACAATCGAGATACTCAAGCGGAAAACCAACTGGTACAAGGTAAGAAGCGCAGATGAAAAGACCGGTTGGACCAAAGCCTCACAGCTGGCACACACACTCAAGCCCACCGGAGTACCGGTAGACTTGCCGGAAATCACTCATGGTGATTACCTGAAGTCCAGCTGGCGCGTTGGCTTTGGCGCAGGACAGGTGGAGGGCTCGAACACCTTCAGCATCTCCGCTGGATACCGACCCTTAAGCTGGGCAGGTGCGGAACTCGAGTGGGGGAAGATTTTCGACAATTCGGTGACCAGCGACTTTTACGGCGCCAACCTCCTTGTGGAGCCTGTGCCGGACTGGATCGTCACACCATTCTTCACAGCCGGTGCAGGAATGTTTTCGTTTGATAGTCGGCACAAGGTTCTGGTCGATGACACAGGAACCTCCAGATATTTCAGTTTTGGTGCAGGAGCCAATTACTACATTGGACGCAACATTGTAATGCGGGGTGAATACCGCTGGTATTCGGTATCAACAGACGACGACAGTGTGGGGTTAAATTCATGGAGAATCGGTTTAAGCACGTTCTTTTAGGGCACAGAGATCGTCCCTGTTTTGCAGCAACTGTTGGCAAGTCACTTGTCATACTATCCCTGTGCTGGACAGGCCTGACGGTATTCGGGTCTGGTGCAATAGCAGCTGAGGCTGGTGATAAAACCGGAGCTGTTCAGGTTATTACTCCCGAAGTGAAACCCCGCGAGGTGACTGAAGCCGATATCGATGACGAATCCTTCGAAATCGGTGTATTTGTCGGAATCATCAATATTGACAATTTCAGCAGCGAGCCATTGTACGGTATCAATGCGTCGTATTACGCTACCGAAGACTTCTTTCTACAGCTGAATTACGCTGTTTCCAGCGCTGATCTCACATCATTTGAAGAACTGAGCGGTGAAAATGTCCGGCTGTTGACTGATTCGGAACGCGACTATACGTATTACAACGCCCTGGTTGGCTACAATATCTTTCCAGGCGAGGTGTTCATGACGTCAAAGTTGACCTTCAACTCGGCTCTCTATCTGGTGGGTGGCGTGGGTAACACCGATTTCGGTGGTGAAGACAATTTCACCATTACACTGGGAACAGGCTACCGTATTGTCCTGCGTGACTGGCTGACCTGGCATATCGACTTTCGCGATCATATTTTCAAGTCAGACATCATAAAAGAGGACCAGACCACCCATAATATGGAATTATCTACCGGTCTGTCGTTGTTTTTCTAGAGGCCAGCCGTTAAAAATCATTCCAAGCGCCAACACCGTGTTGCGGCGTGTAATCCGTAGACCATTTACTGTGTGCAAACTGCGCTCTTTACCCGGTCCGAGACTGACCATGATTAGCGACCGGCTGTCTACAGACGGGTTTTAATCAATCAAAAGACTATTCCGGCTGGTTTTTTACATGCACATAAAAGAAATTGTGATTTCACCGATCCCTTCTGATCCTGTGGAAGAGCAGCCACGTAACGGCCGGGTATACGGCATTGCTTTAAAGCAACATAACCGAATCCGGTTATGCAAATGTGCGTTTGAACTCTTTAATCAGCACTTCCTGTCAATCATAATCGATGAAGCATTCCATAGAACCCGGGAATATGAATTGCATATCGGCATACTCGACCCGGAGCCCGTTCGCTCACTGAGAGTCAACTGGGGTCATCTGGCAGCATTTTTCGTTCTTGCTGTGACTGCAGGACTGGCGGGATCCACCAATCTTCTCCCGGATTCCGGCATTTGGCCCTCATTGCTGGGGGCGTGTGCAGGATTGTTTTTGATTCTGTGCGTTTACCGTTCCCATGACCACCTTGTGTTCTACAGCCGGAATGGTCGCATACCCCTGGTAATCTTGTTCAACCGAAACCCGGACCGGGAGACGTTCAGCAGGTTCATTACCGTATTTACCGAACACATACGGGAGGCCAGCGCCAATCTCAACCTCGTCAGTGGAAGCGAAAGGTTAAACACTGAACTCAGGGAACATCGGCGCCTTATGGAAGAAGATATCATTTCAAGGAAAAGATACGATATTGCAAAATCGCGTATCCTTGACCTGCACCGATGAATCCGCGTACTCCTTTATGCTGGTAAATCAAGAAGGGGATTATTCGGTCGCCTTTACCTGTGACGCTAATATTGATGACAATGTTAAGGATGCTGATACTGACCCAACTGATGGGACGGTGGAATTGTTGGTGAAACAATGGCCACTATCACGGCAGGTATGACAACCATGCATGATTTCCAAATACCAACTCCATAGCTACTGATAAATCATTATCTACTCAGCGGCGGCATTTGTTAACCCAATAGGCGCCGTTTTGTTATCGAGAATGGCAACTATCGGTCGAAATCGAGAGATCAACCGAAATTTAGGCGGTTGGGAACAAATTTCTGAAAACGCCTGGTAGTCGACGGACAAATTACCTCATAGATACGGTTCACTGGTGTCCACCATGATGGATATGTTCCCGATCTGGACAGAGAGTCTCGCAACAGGTGCCCAGCTTTGGGTGGCCGGGCTGTTGATCCTGGTATTACTGCTGATTCTAATGTACCTGTTACGCAATCCCCTGCGCTATTGGCGGGAGGGACGCAGAATCACTCAGGGGGTAAAACGGCTCGGCGCCCGGATGCTGCGCAATGTAAATTTTCCGGACGGCATGGGCGGTGAAATTAGCATCGATTTTCTGATGCTGTCCACCGATGCAATACTGGTGATTGGCGTCAGACGCTATGACGGGATGATATTCGGAGGTGCGCAGACTGATGAATGGACCCAGACCATTAACAGCCGCAGCTACAAATTCCCCAATCCAGATAACTACCTTTTACAGCAAGTCAGCGCCGTCAAAAGTATTGTCCCTGAGACTCCAGTCAAGGGTATGCATCTATTCACCGATAATGCTTTATTTCCCTGGGACAAGCCGTCCAATGTGCTGCAAGTTAAGGATCTGCGCAGTAGCAGAACCCGTCGTCCCAAGCTGAAAAACATACCCGCGGAACTACGTGCGGCGTGGACACAAATCACGCGATCCTTGAACCAATAACCAATAACAAGGGGAAGAATTACTGTAGGCGTCGTGGCACTGGTCCGGGAGTATCGCCGGAAACAGTAATTACCTTTGTTGTCACCTGCCTTTCAAAACAGGTGACATTAATTACAAATAAATAATAACGAGGCTCCTTCGGGAGCCATTTTCGTGTGGACGTAAAGGTCGTGTTTTGGCCGGTTCCGGTCCATTAATGGCATTGTTTTTCTTTGCGCCCTGGCGTCTTTGCGCGGTATCTGTTTTTAACTATCCAGCAGTGGCCGCAGCCAGCGCAAATACAGTGCATCTGCTACCTGTTGCAGTTCTGGTACACGGACATTCAGTCCTGATATCATCTCGGCCGCACTTTGCACACTTGCCGACGGCTGCCTGAGTTCATCTTCATATAATGCCGCCCACTCGCTGACCATCGCTGCGGTCATTTCCACATGGCATTGCACGGCGAGGATGTTGCCCACGGCAAATCCCTGGTGGGGACACCAGTCATTTTCGAGGATGACCTCGGCACCATCAGGAATGGAAAAGGTTTCGCCGTGCCAGTGAAACAGGGTTGCTTCATCCGCTACGTCTGCCAGCCATTCTGTTGCCGTGGCAGTCCGGGACTTGCGAACCGGGTGCCAGCCGATTTCCTTCACCGGGTTGGCGCTGATTTCGCCGCCAAGTGCCTTGCTGATGAGTTGTCCACCAAGGCAGTGCCCGAGTACGGGTAACCGGCGTTCGGCACCTTCACGAATCAGGTCAAGTTCCTGTGCGATCCACGGCAGTGGGTCGTTAACGCTCATCGGGCCACCCATGAGGACCAGTCCGGAACAGTCCTGCGTATCCGTGGGTAGTGCCTCGTCCCGGTCGATGGCAATCAGGCGGACAGGGATATCGTATCGTGCCAGTACCTCGGCAAGATAGCCCGGGCCTTCGCATTCGATGTGGCGAAATATATACAGAGGTTTCATAATGGGCTGCAGTCCTTATCAGAGCGCTATACCTTCAGTCGATGCCATTATCCAGAATTATCGCCATGGTCACAGTGCTATGCCTGCTTATGGCCGGTATTACTTTGGCAGCACCGGATGTCAGGGTGGTTGGCCTGTTCAAGGGCCGTGCCGTGGTCACAATCGATGGCAAGCAACGCATCCTGCGGGTCGGTCAGACCAGTCCGGAAGGTGTGAAGCTGGTGTCCGCGGACAGTGATTCTGCCGTACTCGCCGTGGACGGCCGGGAAATCAGGGCAACGCTGGACGGGCGTGTCAGTGCGCGCAAGAAGTCACCGGTTAAAACCGAGGTCCAGATCCGTCGCAACAACACGGGCATGTATACCACGGTGGGCAGTATTAATGGCCTGCCTGTCAGTTTCCTGGTCGATACCGGCGCCACCCAGATTGCCATGAATGCAGCGCACGCGCGCAGGCTCGGTGTCGATCACCGGGTTGTCGGTGAGCCAACAGCGGTAACAACTGCATCCAGGGTTGAGCGTGCCTGGCTGGTCAATCTCGACACGGTCAAGGTCGGCGAGATCGAGTTGCGCAATGTGGCTGCCGTGGTGCTGGAGGGTCGCCAACCCGATACCATCCTGCTGGGGATGTCCTATCTTGGCAGGCTGGAAATCAGGAATGAAGGCCAGCTGCTGACGCTACGGAAGAAATACTGAATGGGCTAGCCCGGGAACGGACAGGCACCTCGGCTCAGTCGTCCTGTTTTACGTGCTCGATCATGGCATAGGCCGAGTGATTGTGAATGGATTCGAAATTTTCCGATTCCACAACGTAGGCGGCAATACGGTCGTCTTCATTCAGGCGTGTTGCAATATCACGTACCATGTCTTCTACAAATTTCGGATTGTCGTAGGCCTTTTCGGTGACATACTTTTCGTCAGGCCGTTTCAGCAGGCCATAGAGTTCACAGGAGGCCTGCTCCTCGATCAGGTCAATCAGGTCCTCGATCCAGACAAAACCGCGCGTCTCTGCGCTGACCGTGACATGGGAGCGCTGGTTGTGTGCGCCGTAATCGGAAATTTTCTTCGAGCACGGACATAGCGAGGTTACCGGCACCACCACCTTGATGTTCATCTTCGGTTTGCCGTCGATAATCTCGCCGATCAGGCCCACCTCGTAGTCCATCAGACTTTCCACACCGGAAATCGGTGCAGCCTTGTTGATGAAGTAATGAAAGCCCATCTCGATATGACCGGAGTCTGCCTCGAGGCGTTTGGTCATCTCGTGCAGCATTTCCTTGAAGGAGTCGACCGTGATTTCACGCTCGTGCAGATTGAGAATCTCTACAAAGCGTGACATGTGCGTGCCCTTGAAGTTGTGCGGCAGGTTCACGTACATGTTGAAGGTGGCTATGGTGTGCTGTTCGCCTTCGGAGCGGTCCTTGACACGGACGGGGTGGCGAATGTCCTTGATGCCAACCTTGTCGATCGGGATCTGGCGGGTGTCCGCGCTGCTTTGTATATCAGCGATGGCGTCGTTTGCGGTATTGGCCAGTTCGGTGGATTTCATTGGCTGTAGTCCGGATTGGTGTGGTGTAACGGATGGTTGGAGCGCATCTGTCAGGTGTCAATATTTTTACACCGCATCGAGTAGCGCGCAAGGTTACCGGTGAGTTACTGCCAGGGGAACATGCAATTGCAGGTATTCCCGTGAAAAGCACCGGTATTGTTGCCGGAATCAACTCGCGATATTCCTGAGCAAGTAACTCGGATATTACCCTGATTACCGGCCTGTTTCAATTGGGAAAGTTCAGGGAAGGATAGATTTATCTATCTCTTTCAATGATATACAGGGAGATGTGGCGCAGGGGATCGGCCGTCTCGGCAAATATACTGAGGCTCTCCATGGCATCCTCGTGCAACTCGGTGGCCCGCTGCCGGGAGGCATTCATGCCGATCAGCGCCGGGTAGGTGGATTTCTCCTGCAACTGGTCGGCACCGCTGCGTTTGCCCAGTGTATCGGTCTCGCCTTCGACATCGAGGATGTCATCACGAATCTGGAAGGCCAGTCCGATGCACTTGGCGTAGTGGTCCAGGCGATCCAGCGTCGATGGCTCCAGGTCTTCTACGGTAAGTGCACCGAGCACCACACTGGCACGAATCAGTGCACCGGTCTTGTGGATATGCATGTCTTCCAGTTCGGCAATTTCCAGCTGCCGGCCAGCTGCCTCCAGATCGATGGTCTGGCCACCAGCCATGCCACGCGAACCAGCCGCCAGTGCCAGGGTCTCGACCATGCGCTGGCGGGTCGGGTTGGCAGACAGGTGGTTGTCGTGAGCCAGCACGTAAAATGCCAGAGATTGCAGGGCATCCCCTGCCAGGATTGCGTTGGCCTCGCCGAAGGCCTTGTGACAGCTGGGCTTGCCGCGGCGCAGGTCATCATCGTCCATGGACGGCAGGTCGTCGTGAATCAGTGAATAGGTGTGCATCAGTTCGATGGCGCAGGCCGGGCCATCCAGGACCTTCCATGCAGTGCCAACGGCCTGACCGCTGGCATACACCAGGGTTGGCCGGATGCGTTTGCCGCCATCGAACACGGCATAACGCATGGCGTCATGCAGGCTGGCGGGATGCGTGCCGGCAGGTGGCAGCCAGTGGTACAAGGCAGATTCCAGGCGTGCCTGGCAGTCTGCCATGAAGGATCGCAGGGCAGGGTCAGCTGGTTTCACTGTCAAAGGGTACGATGTCTTCCTGGCCGTTTTTCTTCAGCAGCATCTCAACTTTCTGTTCAGCGTCCTTGAGCGCCTGCTGGCAACTGCGGGTCAGCTGGATACCGCGTTCAAAATGCTGCAGGGATTCCTCCAGACTCAGATCGCCCTGTTCCATTTTCTCAACCAGGGCCTCAAGTTCCTTGAGGGATGCTTCAAACGGGGGAGTTTTATCAGTTTTTTTCGCCATGGCTTGAATCTTTGCTGTAATCCGCTTACGTTACCCCAGCGTAGCGCCAAGGGCAATTTGATCGCTACCGGAAAGACTGAATAACAGGGCTTGACAGTGCCGGTACTGAAGTCTAATGTTCCTTATTAGACACGGTCTAAGTTATTAGGGGCTGGGGTCCGGATTGATATACAAGTTGATATATATGACACCATGAGGATTGAATTATGGATTTAAAAGGTAGTTCCACAGAGCAAAACCTGAAAGATGCATTTTCCGGTGAGTCCCAGGCAAATCGCCGTTACCTGTATTTTGCATCCAAGGCTGATGTTGAAGGCTATAACGATGTCGCCGCGGTATTTCGCTCAACCGCAGAAGGCGAAACCGGCCACGCCCATGGACACCTTGAATACCTCGAGGAGGTTGGCGACCCGGCGACCGGCCTGCCAATCGGTGGCACCGGCGACAACCTGAAGGCCGCCATTGCCGGTGAAACCCACGAATACACCGATATGTATCCGGGCATGGCGAAGTCTGCCCGTGACGAGGGTTTTGACGAAATCGCCGACTGGTTTGAAACGCTGGCGAAGGCCGAGCGGTCGCATGCCAACCGGTTTCAGAAAGCACTGGACGCACTGGATGACTGAGCCATCGTCTTTCGGTCATGATCGGGGGCCGGCCTTGCCGGCCCCTTCCTGCTCAGGGGTTAGCCGGTAGGGAATTCACCATGGCATCTATAACTGAAGGTAGTCGCGAAGGCAGTCTGGAAGCGCCGACCCGGTATCCGATTGACTGGACCAGTGAGTGTTTCTACGACGAAGAGGATTTATATAAGGAACTCGAGCGGGTCTATGGCATTTGTCATGGTTGCCGCCGTTGCTTCAACCTTTGTAATGCCTTTCCGACACTATTCGATGCCATTGACGAGTCTGGCACCATGGAGCTCGATGGTGTTGCGCGTGAGGTCTACTGGGATGTTGTCGATCATTGTTACCTGTGTGACATGTGCTACATGACCAAGTGCCCGTATGTACCGCCGCACGAATGGAACGTCGATTTCCCGCACCTGATGCTGCGTTCCAAGGCAGTGAAGTTCAAACAGGGCAAGACCCGTCCACGCGACAAGCTGCTGACCTCGACCGACACCGTTGGCAAGCTGGCCGGCATCCCGATCATTACCCGGGCCGTCAATGCCACCAACAAGTCTGCCACCGGACGCAAGCTGGTGGAGAAGCTGCTCTCGGTTGACCCGGATGCGGTGCTGCCGGAATACCATTCAAAAACCTTGCGCAAGCGCGTGGGCAAATTGAAGAGCCGGGATACCGGTGGCGTGGCGGCCGGTCCGACACAGGGCAGGGTGGCGCTGTTTGCGACCTGTTACTGCAACTACAATGAGCCGCGTATCGGCAAGGACCTGGTTGCCGTGTATGAGCACAACAATATCCCGGTCACCATTGCACCGAAGGAACAGTGCTGCGGTATGCCGAAACTCGAACTGGGTGACCTGGAAGCCGTGCGCAAGGCGAAAGCAGTGAATATCCCGGCGCTGGTGAAACTGATTGATGCCGGCTGGGACATCGTTGCGCCGGTGCCGTCCTGTGTGCTGATGTTCAAGCAGGAACTGCCATTGATGTTCCCGGATGATGCGGATGTCATCAAGGTGCGGGATGCAATCTACGATCCGTTTGAGTACCTGATGCTGCGCCACAAGTACGACAAGCTGAATACCGATTTCAGGACGCCTCTTGGCAAGATTTCCTATCATGTTGCCTGTCACCTGCGGGTGCAGAATATCGGCATGAAGACGCGTGACCTGCTGCAGCTGGTGCCGGATACCCAAGTGGAAGCGATCGAGCGCTGTTCCGGTCATGATGGTACCTACGCGGTCAAGAGCGAGTGCCACGATATTTCCATGAAGATCTGCCGGCCGGTGGCCAACCGGATAGCCAGGGCCGAGGCCGATCATTACAGCAGTGATTGCCCGATGGCCGGACACCAGATCGAAAACTGCCTGAAGAATGGCAGCAAGCCGGAACATCCACTGTCGCTGCTGCGCATGGCGTACGGGATTTAGGTGTTTACCAAAGTGTACATAAGTTAGCCGGCATAACCTTACGGGACACGCTGCAAATACATCCTTGTACGCTCAATGGCCGCGTCCATGCGGCCAATGGTCCCGAAAGCTTATGCCGGCTAACTTATATACTTATTAAGTATCACTGCAGAGGCACAGGCAAGAAGGTATTGACGATGGAAAAACTTACCCGCAATGATCTCTACAGCCTCGAGCAATATGCCGGGGCGCGCCAGGATTTCCGTGCCAGCGTTATGGCGCACAAGAAAAACCGCAAAATACATATCGGCCCGTCGGCGACGGTGTACTTTGAAGATCGTCAGACAGTCCAGTACCAGGTACAGGAAATGCTGCGCATCGAACGCATCTTCGAAGCTGCGGGTATCGAGGAAGAGCTGGCGGCTTACAATCCACTGATCCCGGATGGCAGCAACTGGAAGGCCACCTTCATGATTGAGGAGCCGGACGTGGAGAAACGTCGCGAACTGCTTGCCGGGATGACTGGCATCGAAGACCGGGTCTGGGCCAGGGTTGATGGTCAAGAGCCGGTCTATGCTATCGCTGATGAAGACCTGGAACGTGCTACGGAAGAGAAGACCTCGTCAGTACATTTTCTGCGGTTTGAACTGACAGCAGACATGGTTGAGGCGCTAAAGGGCGGTGCATCACTGTCAACGGGTATCGATCACAATCACTATAACTACCAGGTCGAGCCGGTGGCTGAAAATATCCGCATGGCACTGGTGGCCGATCTCGCCTGACAGGATGCGGCGTCGTATCAAAATCACGGACTTGCAGCAATACTCGAAATACGGGCGGCGTGGCGCTAAACTGCGCTCCCCATGAGCACGTATCTGCCTGCAAGGTCACTACGCCGGGTTCTTGTATTGTTGCTGGTCGCAGCGCTGCAGCCGGCAAATGCAGTACAGGAAGATGAGGAGGCCGGCTGGACGCCGGAGCACATGCCGCCCGCATCGCCGTGGCGCGAACAGTCATTCGAATTACCACCGTACCCGGAAGACGGCCGCCTGATCGAGATCTCGGTCCAGACCGGGAATTTCCCTTTCCGCGTGTTTGTCGATCCTGAGTCGCTAACGATAGCCGGGGATGGCGTGGTGCGCCTTGCCACGGTTATCCGTTCCACAGCCGGTGCGGAAAATATCTCGTTTGAAGGTATCCGCTGCAAGACACGTGAGTTCCGGCGCTATGCCTACGGCGCCAGGGACAGCTGGCAGGTACTGGAGGGTACCAATTGGCAACAAATAAAGTCAGGCGGGATGGGGCATTATCGCTTCGTACTGTATCGTGATTATGTGTGTGATCCGGAAATTTCGGGATTGAAGGTAAATGAAATGATCCAGCGGATGCGTTACTCACGGGGGGCGGTACTGGATGAATGACAGTCCCGATTTCCAGACAGGTATTGCTACGACATGAGTGCGGTCTACGACGCGGCGGCGATCGAGATACTCAGTGGCCTGGAGCCGGTGCGCAAGCGCCCCGGCATGTACACCGATACCAGCCGCCCCAACCACCTGGCGCAGGAAGTCATCGACAACAGCGTTGACGAGGCCATTGCCGGTCATGCCTCGCGCATCGACGTTACCCTCTATAAGGATGGTTCGCTGGAAGTGCGCGATAACGGTCGTGGCATGCCGGTAGATCTTCACCCGGCTGAAGGAATTCCGGGCGTCGAGGTCATCCTGACGCGTTTGCATGCCGGTGGTAAATTTTCAGCAAAGAACTATGCCTTCGCCGGTGGTCTGCACGGTGTCGGTGTTTCGGTCGTCAATGCACTGTCAAAACACCTCGAGGTGTGGGTGCGTCGTGGTGGCAAGGAATACAATATGGCCTTTTCTTCCGGTGACACGGTGTCAGCGCTGGAGGAGACCGGCAAGATCGGCAAGCAGAATACCGGCACCACCCTGCGGTTCTGGCCGGACCCGAAATATTTTGACTCGGCGAAATTCTCCCTGCCGCGTTTGCAGCATGTGCTGCGCGCCAAGGCGGTGCTGTGTCCGGGGTTGCACGTCCGCCTGAAGGTCGAGGCCACTGGCGAGAAGTCCGAGTGGTATTACGAAGACGGTTTGACGGATTACCTCACGGGCGCTATTGGTGAGGCCGTGCGCCTGCCGGCAGAAGCATTTGTCGGCGACATGGAAGGCAATGCCGAGGCCGCTGCCTGGGCGCTGGTGTGGTTGCCGGAGGGCGGTGAACCGGTCGGCGAGAGTTACGTCAACCTGATTCCCACCACGCAGGGCGGGACCCATGTGAATGGCCTGCGTATGGGGCTGACCGAGGCAATTCGCGAGTTCTGCGAATTGCGTAACCTGTTGCCGCGCGGTGTGAAGCTGGCACCCGAGGATATCTGGGAACAGTGCAGTTATATCCTCTCCGTGAAATTGCAGGACCCGCAGTTCAGTGGCCAGACCAAGGAACGCTTGTCATCGCGCGAGTGTGCGGCATTTGTCTCGGGCGTGGTCAAGGACGCCTTTGGCTTGTGGTTGAACCACCACATTGACACCGGTGAGAAGATCGCCTGGCTGGCTATCGGAAATGCCCAGAAACGCCAGCGTGCCGGCAAGAAAGTGGTGCGCAAAAAGCTCACCAGTGGGCCGGCATTGCCCGGCAAGCTGGCCGATTGCGCTTCCAGTGATACCGAACGTACCGAGTTGTTCCTGGTCGAGGGTGATTCCGCCGGCGGTTCTGCCAAACAGGCACGCAACCGCGAGTTCCAGGCCATCATGCCGCTGCGTGGCAAGATTCTGAATACCTGGGAAGTCGATCCGGCCGAGGTGCTGGCTTCACAGGAAGTCCATGATATTTCCGTTGCCATCGGTGTCGATCCCGGTGTCAACAACCTCAATAACCTGCGTTACAGCAAGATCTGCATCCTTGCCGATGCCGACTCCGATGGTGCGCACATCGCGACCCTGCTATGCGCCTTGTTCCTGCGTCATTTCCATTCACTGGTCGGGACCGGGCATGTGTATGTCGCCATGCCGCCGCTGTACCGCATCGATGTCGGCAAGGAAGTATTCTATGCCCTTGACGATGCAGAGAAGCAGGGCGTGCTAGACCGGATTGCTGCCGAAAAGCTGAAGGGCAAGGTGATCGTGCAACGTTTCAAGGGGCTGGGTGAAATGAACCCGTTGCAGTTACGCGAAACAACGATCGCCCCCGAGACCCGCCGGCTGGTGCAGCTGACCCTGGATACGAAGGATGATACGCACAAGATCATGGACATGTTGCTGGCCCGCAAGCGTTCATCGGATCGACGGTCATGGCTGGAAAAGATGGGCGACATGGCAGTGACATAAAACAGTAGCCCGGATGGAGTGTAACGAAATACGGGCTAATCATGTGTTTATTCCCCGGATTACGCTGCGTTCCAACCGGGCTACAAAGTCAGGCTATTCCTTATGGAAACACTCGAACTCGATTACGAAGGCATTGAACAGCTGCCGCTGAAGACCTTCACCGAGAAGGCTTACCTGGAATATTCCATGTACGTCATTCTCGACCGCGCCTTGCCGCATATCAGCGACGGCCTCAAGCCGGTGCAGCGACGCATTGTCTATGCCATGTCCGAGCTGGGCCTGACCGCAGTGGCCAAGTACAAGAAGTCGGCGCGTACCGTCGGTGATGTACTCGGCAAGTTCCATCCGCATGGTGATTCCGCCTGTTACGAGGCCATGGTGCACCTGGCGCAGTCCTTTACCTCCCGCTATCCGCTGGTCGATGGTCAGGGCAACTGGGGATCACCGGATGATCCCAGGTCATTCGCGGCCATGCGCTACACGGAAGCGCGCCTCGCGCCGTTTGCCGAAGTGCTGCTGAACGAACTGGGGCAGGGGACCGTGGACTGGATGCCGAACTTCGATGGCACACTGGATGAACCACAGTTGCTGCCGGCGCGCCTGCCGTCGGTACTGCTGAACGGTGCTACCGGTATTGCTGTCGGCATGGCGACGGATATCCCGCCACACAATCTGCGCGAGGTGGCAAAGGCCACCGTGCTGCTGCTGGACAAGCCAAAGAGCACCGTGGCCGATCTCTGCCAGCATATCCAGGGCCCGGATTTTCCGACCGGTGCCGAAATTATTACGCCACGGGCTGATCTGCTTGAGGCCTATTCCAAAGGCACTGGCAGCGTGCGGCTGCGGGCCTGCTATGAAGTTGAAAACGGCGACGTTGTCATTACCGCATTGCCGCACCAGGCATCCGGCGGCAAGGTGCTGGAGCAAATCGCCGCGCAGATGAATGCGAAGAAACTGCCTATGGTCGAGGACCTGCGTGATGAGTCCGATCATGAGAATCCGACCCGGTTGGTGATCGTGCCACGCTCAAACCGCATCGACAGGGATGCGCTGATGGCGCATTTGTTTGCGACGACAGACCTCGAGAAGTCCGTACGCTTCAATCTCAACATGATTGGTTTGAATGGCAAGCCGCAGGTCAAGGATCTGCGCATGGTACTGAAGGAATGGCTGGAGTTCCGCACGAGCACCGTTACGCGGCGTCTGCAGTACCGGCTTGACAAGGTCAATCGTCGTCTGCACCTGCTTGACGGCCTGTTGATTGCTTTTCTCAACCTCGATGAGGTGATCAGGATTATCCGTACCGAGGACAAACCGAAGCCGGCACTCATCAAGCGATTCAAGCTGTCGGAAGACCAGGCGGACTACATCCTCGATACCCGCTTGCGGCAACTGGCGCGGCTGGAGGAAATGAAAATCAGGCAGGAGCAGGAGGAGCTTGCCGATGAGCGCGATGCGCTCAGGAAGATACTGGGCTCAAAGACGCGTCTGAAGACCCTGATCAGGAAAGAGATCATCGCCGATGCGGAAAAGTACGGTGATGAGCGGCGGTCGCAGCTGGTCAAATCGGCGCCGGTGGCGCAGGCGCTGGACGAGGCGGCACTGGTGCCGAGTGAACCGGTGACCATTGTACTGTCGAAAAATGGCTGGGTGCGAGTTGCCAAGGGCCACGAGATCGATCCGCGCGATATGAACTACAAGTCCGGCGATGAATTCGCATCCTGTGCGCGTGGTCGCAGCAACCAGTTGGCCGTGTTCCTGGATTCCAATGGCCGCGCCTACGCACTGCCGGCGCATTCGCTGCCATCGGCGCGCGGGCAGGGCGAACCCCTGAGTGGCCGCCTGAAGCCGGCCGACGGTGCGCGTTTTGTCGGTGTCATGGCCGGTGATGCCGGGCAGTTGTACCTGCTGGCCAGTGATTCCGGTTACGGTTTCGTGGCCAGACTGGGTGATCTTGTTACCCGCAACAAGGCGGGCAAGGCGGCATTGTCGGTGCCGAAGGGTTGTGGCGTACTGGCGCCGGTTCCGGTACGCAGTCTCGACGATGACTGGATTGTTGCGATTACCACCGAAGGCTACATGCTGGTTATCCCCCTGGCCGACCTGCCACAGATGGTGCGCGGCAAGGGCAACAAGATCATCAACGTGCCGTCAGCGAAACTGAAAGCACGTGAGGAATACGTTGCCATTATGGAACTCGTCCAGGATGGCGAGAAACTTACCGTCTACGCCGGCAAGAAGCACAAGACCATGAAGGCCGACGAGGTGGACGAACACGCCGGTGAGCGTGGCCGACGTGGTCGTAAACTGCCGCGCGGATACCAGAAGGTCGACAGGGTGGAGGTGGAAATATAAGGGGATTAACCCGGATTTCACTTCGGCACCCCTCAACCAAATAGAGACCTGGGTGTCTTTAGGGGTGGCTTTTATGATGAAAGTTGAACGGCAAGTAGATCCCTTGCAGACATTCCCGGAATATTATGTAGAATGTCCACATGTTCAAAAGTCTTTTTATGATATGGCTCATTATTAGCACTCTCGGATACGGGTCGGTGTGGGCGTTTGACGGCCATCTCAACGAGATAGAAAAGCACCAGAGTGTCACTGGCGATGTGAGTAAAGTGCCGGATGATGATGAGGATCACATATCCTGCGACCATTGCTGTCATGCCTCGGCCCATTTAATGGCGTTGTGGTTATCTCAACCGGGTATCGCCTACCCGGATGCAGGCACTGGCTATACACCTTATCGACATACCCTTTCCTTTCTTCCGACTGCTCCGCCGGAGCGTCCCCCTCAAGGCTGAATCCTGATTCTATCCGCCGGCATGAGTGCCGGCAGGCCGGTGTGTCCGTTCGTCGGGCTGTGCCGTTGTCCCTTGTTGAAACAGGATTCAACCAATGTTCAAGCAATGTTTATTGCCAGTGGCCGCAGCCGCCTGCCTGGTGGTGGCGCCCATTGCAACGGCTTATTCACCAACCGTAGCCGATCCAGCGTTGTCAGGCTGGATCAACGAAGTACTTTTGCAAAATCTGCAGCTACAGGCCGCGCAGGCGGCAGTCGAGGCCGCCGGTGGGCGTCTTCGCGCAGCCGACCAACCCCTGTTCAATCCCGAACTGGAATTCGAGTACGAGAACAGCGATGTCGACAGGACCGTTGGCGGCATCAATCAGACCATCGATTGGTCTGACAAGCGTGGCGCGCGCACAGCGGTTGCTGATTCCGGGCAGGTGGCTGCAAGCGCCGAACTGCGATCAAAACGTCAGGGTCTGGCCACTGATCTTTTGCGGGCCCTGGCGAATTGGCACACGGCCGATGCTGTCGTCCGCGTGAGTGAGAAACAAACCACGTTAATGACGCGTTTTGCCCGCATTACGGAACAGCGCCGGAAGGCGGGTGATCTCGGCCAGGTGGAACTTGACCTGGCACACCTGGCCGCTGCTGATGCCGCATTCCAGCAGGCAAATGCCAGCGAGAACCTGATCCGGGCACGTCAGGCAGTGACCGCGCTGACAGGTACTGCTGGCCCGGGCTGGCCACAGTTTACCCGGTTGCTTCCAGACATTGATCCACAACAGGTGGATGTGGATCGCCTGCTGGATGATCTGCCTTCACTGCATGCTGCACTGGCGCGGGTTGCAGCCGGGCGTGCATCAGTCCAACTGGGTATCCGTGAAAAACGTCCGGACCCGACCATCGGTTTCCGTGTCGGCAAAGAGGATTCCGAGACGCTCACCGGGGTCACCGTTTCCGTACCGCTGTTCGTACGCAACACCTTCAGTGCGGAAGTCGATATGGCCAATGCTGACCTGATTCAGGCAGAACGTGAGGCGGCCAATTTACGACAACAGGCGCACGCCGATCTCATCGCAGCGGCGCATGTCTACCGGAATGCAAACCTTGCCTGGAAAACCTGGGAAGCATCCGGTGCTCCCCGTCTCAGCCAGCGCACTGATCTGCTCGGCCGTTTATGGCAGGCCGGTGAACTCAATACCACGGATTATCTGGTGCAACTGAAACAGGCGCTCGATACCGAAGTTGGCGCAACCGAGCAACGTGGCCGGATGTGGCGGGCGTGGGCGGACTGGCTGGCTGCTTCCGGTCAGGCCGACCAGTGGCTGAACCTCACAGGAGACACACAATGAACAGAATTGGTATCTGGTTTTTCGCGAGCCTGCTCGGCGTTGCTCTACCTCTGTCGCTGCAAGCGTCGGAAGACAAATACACAGATCATGACGCTCATGAATCTGAACAGAGTGAAGCACATGAAGAGGGTGGTGTCCACCTGATGCCCGAACAACAGGCAATGGCGGGGGTGGTGGTCGAGACCCTGCAGCCGCGTGACATCGTGAACGAACTCCGCGCACCGGGAGAAATTCAACTAAACGCCTATGCCACGACCAGGGTGGCGCCGAGAATAGCAGCCCAGGTGCTCGAAAGGCAGGCACGGCTGGGCGACAGTATTGAGAAAGGACATACATTGGTCATGCTCTCCAGTGTCGAGATGGCACAGGCCCAGGGTGATTTACAGGTCGCAGAGCGTGAATGGCGGCGGGTCAGCAAACTCGGTCGGGATGTCGTCTCCGAGCAGCGTTATACCGAGGCCCGCATCAAACGCGAGCAGGCACGCGCACGGGTGCGTGCCTATGGAATGACGGAGGATGAAATCAAACAACTCGTGGCAAGCGGCAAGACGGAGCTCGCCGATGGGCGGTTCCAGTTGCTTGCGCCGCAGGATGGCACAGTGATTCGTGATGATTTCATCGTCGGAGAGCTGGTCGAGCCAGGGCGTGTGCTGTTTGAGATCAGTGATGAATCCGTGCTCTGGGTCGAGGCACGGCTGACCCCCGATGAGGCCGCACAGATACAGGTGAATGCGCGGGCGACCATGGTGATTGGCGATCGTCAGGTGGAGGGCCGGGTTACCCAGGTGCATCATGCGCTGGATGAAAATACACGGACGCTGGGTGTGCGTATCGAGGTTCCGAATCCGGATGACCGGCTGCACCCCGGATTGTTTGTTGAGGTCCGCATAGAGGGCAGGTCCTCCGAACGGGCGCTTGCCGTGCCAAACGACGCAGTATTGCGCAGCCCGGATGGTGACTGGCAGGTTTTTGTCGAACAAAAACCTGGTGAGTTTGAGCCACGCGAGGTCGATGTGATCCGTACAACGGCCGGGTTTACCGTGATCGGGGGTATAGAGCCAGGCGCACGGGTTGTTACAAAGGGTGCATTCTTTTTGCAATCGGAGCTCGCCAAGTCGGGCTTTGACATACATAACCACTGAGGCCGCGCCATGTTGAACAAGCTAATCGATCTGGGCGTTCAGAACCGTCTCATGGTGGTGCTTGTGCTGCTCGCGACCATGGTCACCGGTATTCTTATTCTGCCCAAACTTAATCTGGATGCCTTCCCAGACGTAACCAACGTGCAGGTCCAGATCAACACCGAGGCGCGTGGGTTGGCTGCAGAGGAAGTAGAGCAGCTGATTACCTTTCCTGTTGAGGCCGTCATGTACGCGCTGCCGGACGTGGAGGAGGTGCGTTCCATATCAAAAACCGGTCTGTCAGTCATAACGGTAGCCTTCAAGGAAGGTACGGACATCTATTTTTCCCGCCAGCTGGTATTTGAACGTTTGCAGGCGGCACGGGAGCAGATACCCGAGGGCATAGGGACACCGGAGATGGGGCCGAATACCTCAGGTCTGGGTCAGGTCTACCAGTACATTCTGCGTGCCGATGATCCCGAACAATATAACGCAATGGCGCTGCGCAGTCTCAATGACTGGGTGGTCAAGCTGTTATTGATGCCAGTCGGGGGTATCACCGATGTACTGTCATTCGGTGGTGAGGTGCGGCAGTACCAGGTGCAGCTGGACCCGCAGCGTTTGCTTGCCTACGGCCTTGGGATTGATGAAGTCACAGAGGCCGTTGAGGCGAACAATCGCAACGCAGGTGGCTGGTATCTGGATCGAGGCGCGGAGCAGTTGGTTATTCGAGGTGTGGGTTGGTTGCGCAGTGGCGAAGACGGGTTGCGTGATCTCGGCAACATACCCTTAAAGGACGTTGATGGTGTCCCGGTCCGGATACGGGATGTCGCAAGCATAGAGTTCGGGCCGGAGATCCGGCAGGGCGCGGTTACCATGACGAGCCGGGGTGCAGACGGTAAGCCGGAGCCGCTCGGTGAAGTCGTTGCCGGCATTGTTCTCAAGCGCATGGGGGCCAACACCAAGGCTGCGATCGATGGCATCAGGGAACGCTTGCCTGCCATCCAGATGGCCCTGCCTGAAGGCGTGACTCTGGAACCGGTTTATGACCAGTCGGATCTGGTGAGCCAGGCCGTCAACACGGTCAGCAAGGCGTTGCTGGAGGCCTTTGTATTGATCATCATCGTGTTGATGCTGTTCCTCGTGAATCTGCGCGCCAGCTTTCTGGTGCTGATCTCGGTGCCGATCTCGATCGGACTGGCATTGATGGCCATGGCCCAGTGGGGCGTATCGGCCAATCTGATGTCGCTCGGGGGGCTGGCGATCGCTATCGGCATGATGGTCGATGGTTCGGTGGTGATGATGGAGCACATCTTCAGTCATCTTGTCCGGCCGGATGAGGATCACCACGATGCAGCGAGTGTGCAGCGTGCCTCCGGGGAAGAAGATCCCTACGATGCGGTACACGATGGCCACGGTATTGCGCTGCGTATTCAGGAAGCGGCGCGTGAGGTTGGTCGGCCAGTATTCTTTGCGGTGATCATCATCATTATCGTATTTGCACCGTTGTTTAGTCTGGAAGGCGTGGAAGGCAAGCTGTTCCAGCCCATGGCCGTCTCGATTGTCCTGGCCATGGTGGCATCTCTATTCGTCGCGCTGATTGTAGTGCCTGCACTGACGACCTACTTATTCAGGCGTGGGGTAAAACATAAAGAGAGTTTTATCATGCGTCCGCTATCACAAGCCTACCGGGTGGCCTTGAACGCCGCATTGGCCCGGCGGAGACGGGTGGTTTTCGGTGCAATAGCGCTGTTTGCGGGATCGCTGGCGCTGGTGCCGTTCCTGGGAACCGAGTTCGTACCGGAACTGGAAGAGGGCACGCTGAATATACGCGTCACGCTGGCGCCATCCTCCAGTCTCGATACATCATTGCGGGTAGCCGAAAAACTGGAGGCCCGGCTGATGACCTTTCCGGAAGTGTTGTATGTTTCCAGTCGTGTGGGCCGCGCCGAGATCGGCGGTGACCCCGAGCCGGTCTCGAATGTGGAAATCTTTGTCGGTCTGAAACCGGTATCAGAGTGGGTCAGTGCCTCCAATCGCAAGGCCTTGCAGGTGTTAATGGAGGAGGAAATGTCGGTGCACCCGGGACTGCTGTTTTCGTTTTCGCAGCCCATCGCCACGCGTGTCGATGAGCTACTGTCCGGTGTGAAGGCACAGCTGGCTATCAAGCTTTTCGGCCCCGATCTTGATGGCCTGGCAACCACCGGCAAAGCGATTGAGGCGCTGGTTCGCAAGGTGGATGGCACCCGTGGCGTGGAAATGGAGCAAATTGCAGGTGAAGCGCAGCTGGTACTGCGCCCGGACCGGGATGCGCTGGCGCGCTATGGTGTTCCCGTCGCACAGGTGATGGATCTGGTGTCTGATGCGATCGGCGGTCGTGAGGCCGGGCAGGTCATCAGGGGTAACGAGCGTTATGACATCTACGTGCGTCTGGATGAATCCTGGCGTGACAGCATCGAAGCGATCCGCAGCCTGATATTGCAGGCGCCCAATGGTTCCTGGTTGCGGCTCGGTGATGTCGCACAGGTGGCCATCGAATCGGGGCCACCACAGATCCGCCGGGATGACGTGCAACGCCGGGTGGTCATTCAGGCCAACGTCGACGGGCGTGATATGGGTGGATTGGTGAGTGAGCTGCGTGAGCGCATAAATAGCGAGATCGATCTGCCACCGGGATACAGCGTCGTGTTTGGCGGGCAGTTTGAAAACCAGCAGCGCGCGCAGGCCAGGTTGATGATTGTGGTGCCGCTGTCCCTCGGGCTGATCTTTTTGTTGTTGTATTTTGCCTTCGACTCGGTTGGGCAGGCGTTACTGATTATGATCAACGTACCGCTGGCGCTGATTGGCGGTATCGCGGCATTATTTTTCTCGGGACAGTATTTGTCCGTGCCGGGGTCCATTGGATTCATTGCCCTGTTCGGGGTGGCCGTATTGAACGGTGTCGTCATGGTGAGTGCGATTAACCAGCGTCTGGGCGGGGGGCTATCACCGGAAGAGGCGGTCTTTGCAGGTGCATTCTCCCGCTTGAGGCCGGTACTCATGACAGCCAGTGTAGCGGCATTGGGTTTGATACCCATGTTGTTGTCCAGTGGCGTGGGTTCGGAAGTGCAGCGCCCGTTGGCGACGGTCGTCGTCGGCGGGCTGTTTTCGTCAACCTTGCTGACGTTGTTCGTATTACCCTCGCTATACAGAGTGTTTTCCGGGGGCGGGATCAAGAACTGACGGGAAATGCCCGGCTGCAGGAGTCACTGACAACCACACCAGAATTTATCAGGTATCTCAAGGCAGAAGCCGGCTTGCCGCAGGGTTGCCGGGGCGACATACTGAAGCTGCAGCTATACTGTGAAAGTGGGGTGCCGTCATGACCAGCGAATCGAATCTCGAACATACAATCGTCGATGCTGCCCTGTCGCTTGCAGAAGATAAAGACTGGGAATCAGTCAGGCTATACCAGGTCGCTGAAAAGCTGGACATATCGCTGGACGAGATACGGCTGTACTTTCGCGAAAAGGAAGACATTATTGATGCGTGGTTTGATCGTGCCGACCAGGCAATGCTGCGAACCTGCGGGACAGAAAGTTTCGAGCACAGCAGCAGCCCTGAAAAACTGCACCGGTTATTAATGAGCTGGTTGACTGCGCTGCAACAACACCGGCGTGTTACGCGACAGATGATTCTCGGTAAACTGGAACCTGGTCATATCCACTATCAGGTTCAGGGCCTGCTCCGTGTAAGTCGTACCGTGCAATGGCTGCGAGAGGCTGCAGGCTTGTCATCGACTTTGCCATGGCGTGCGATTGAAGAAACTGCACTGACAGCATTGTATCTCGTAACGTTTGCAAAGTGGATGTGTGACGACACCGAAGATAACCGGTCAACAAGCCGTTTCTTGCAAAACAGGCTCAACTCGGCCTGTTGGCTGTGCACGTACAGTGACCACCGTGATGAATCAGGGGCGGATATTCAGTCCGCTTAGAATCTTCTTGCATGGATACCTTGACGCACGCCCTCAGTGGCGCACTGGTCGCTCGCGCAACATGGAACAAAAACACTTCCAGGCTGAGCTTGCGTCAGCGCACGCTGGTTGGGTTCCTGGCTACAGCATTCCCTGATATCGACTATATTATCCGGCTGTTCAGCAGCGATTTTATTTTCTACCTGAATCATCATCGCGGCATCACACACTCGCTTGTTATGCTGCCGCTTTGGGCGCTGGTACTCGCATTTCTGTTCTCGAAATTACTTCGCCCAAAAACCGACTGGCGAATGCTATACCCTGTCTGTTGTATCGGTATCGGTCTGCACATCGGTGGTGACGTGATAACCAGCTATGGCACCATGATCTTTGCGCCATTCAGTGACTGGCGCGCCTCGCTCGATACAACTTTTATTATCGATCCGGTCTTTACCGGGATCATTGTTGCCAGCCTGCTGCTCTCTTTCCTGCTCACTCGGAAACAAGGCGTAGCTGCTATCGGCAGTATCGTGCTGGTGGCTTATGTCGGGTTGCAGGCATGGGCGCATAACGAGGCGGTTAAACTGGGCGAGCGGGCCGCTGGCGATTACCTGTGGCAGGAAGCGACGGTCAGTGCACTGCCGCAGCCCTTGTCGCCCTTTAACTGGAAAATAGTGGTTGAACACGAGGAGCATTATCATATTGGCATGGTCAGGCTGTTCGGTGAAGCAACAAAGGCCGATAACAGTGGCAGTTTCCTGTCTGTAACTGGTTCAGCCTACTACCAGCCGGAAAATATCCAATGGGAAAGGCTGTATCGATATGGTGAAAACCGGCACCTCGCGGAAGATATCTGGTTGGCCTGGATGCACGATACACTGGACGGTTACCGCCGATTTGCCCGCTTTCCGAGGTTGATCGAAAATCGAAAATACGCGAAAGACTGCTACTGGTTCAGCGACCTCCGCTTTGAATTACCACACCGTGACAGCAGCCCGTTATTTACCGTTGGTCTTTGCGAGAAAGTCTTGGGAAAATTGCACCGGCCAGCCCGCACTTTTCACTACGGGCCAGGACTTGATTAGAAGTCTCCGCTGGTGTCCTTGACCTGTACCCGGCCGTTGTCGGTACGTACCGGGAAGGTGCTAATGTCTTCGTAGGCCGGCGGTGCGGTGACCTTGCCGGTCCGGATATCGAAGCGTGCACCGTGTCGCGGGCACTCGATCTCGTGACCTTCAACGGTGCCGTCTGCCAGTGTGCCACCATCATGGGTACAGACATCTGCAAGTGCGTAGAAATTACCTTCGATGTTGAACACTGCGACTTCAGCCCCGCCGACATCGACCAGTTTTACACCGCCTTCCTCGATCTCGTCGATTAATGCGACATCAATCCATTCAGACATTCGTCAGGCCTCGTCGAACATGCCAAGCAGCAGCCGTGCCTCTTCAGACAACCGCTCACGGCTCCAGGGCGGTTCCCATACCAGTTCGACCGTGGCGATATTGACCCCGGGCACTTCGCGCACGGCACATTCAACCGTTCCGGGAAAGGTCTGGGCAACCGGGCAGCCGGGTGCCGTCAGTGTCATGCGGATATGCACTGCCCCTGATTCTGCATCGACATCCAGCCCGTATATGAGGCCAAGGTCATATATATTGACCGGTAATTCGGGATCATAAATTTCCTGCAGGGCCTGGATGACCTGCGCCTCCAGGATGTTGTGCATGAGGCTGTTATTGGCGCTGCTCATTATTTTAGCTCCGTGCAGACAGTTTGATCATTCCCCTCAAGTGCCGCGCGCAGGGTATGCCAGGGCAGGGTGGCGCATTTGATACGCATCGGGTATTCGCGCACACCGGTCAGCACCTGCAGCTTGCCGACATCACCGGCCTGGCCTTCATCGGTCAACAGGTTGTGCATATCCTGGAACAGGGCCCGGGCCTCGGCGACCGTCTTGCCCTTGATACACTCGGTCATCATCGATGCCGAGGCAGTGGAAATGGCGCAGCCGGAACCCTCGAAACCGACATCCTCGACAATATTGTTTGTCACTTTCAGGTGGATAGTAAACTCGTCATTACAGATTGGATTAAAACCGTGTGCGTGACAGTTGGCACCTGCCGGCATCTTGAGGAAGTTGCGCGGGTTGCGGTTATGGTCAAGGATCATTTCCTCATAGAGCTGTCGCTGGTATGACATCGTTCCGGCCCCGTGGGTGCTCACTCAATGCACCGCCTGTTCCTGCTGCAATCTCAATGCCCCGGTATCCATCAGCCGTGCCGCGAGTTCCTGCTCCAGCAGCTGGCGGACAGGTTGCAACCGGATGCGTTCCAGTATGTCGGCTGCAAAGGCGTACACCAGCATGCTGCGTGCGGTTGCCTCATCTACGGCGCGGGTGCGGAGATAGTACAGTGCTTCGGCATCGAGTTGGCCGACGGTACAGCCGTGTGCGCACTTGACGTCATCGGCATAGATCTCGAGCTGCGGCTTGGCATCCACCTCGGCATCACCGGATAACAGCAGGTTGTGATTTGTTTGTTGTGCAGTGGTGTGTTGTGCGTCCTGGTGTACCACCACACGGCCGTTGAACACAGCGCGGGAATGCCCGTCCAGCACGCCCTTGTACCACTCGTTGCTGGTAGCCTGCGGCTTGTTGTGGTCAATCCATGTATGGTTGTCCACGTGCTGCCGCCCCCGGGTAAGGTACAGGCCGTTCAGCGTACATTCAGCACCGGTGTCATCAAGATCGACATGCAGGTCATTCCTGACCAGCCGGCCACCGAGGGTAATATTGTGAGATGTGAACCGGCTGTCACGGCCCTGTCTGACATAGATGCCCGCAAGGTGAAAGGCCGATGGGCCTTCCTGTTCGAGTTTGTAATGTTCAATGTCGGCACCCTCGCCGGTGATGATTTCCGTCACCGTACTGGTCAGGCAGGTGGCATCCTGCAGGGCGATATAGGATTCCACAATACTGGCCCTGCTGTTCGCGCCGGCAATAACGACATTCCTCACTGTCGACAGCGTCTCCGGTATCCCGGTGGTAATGAACACAAGATGTATCGGTAACTCAAGGATGGCACCGGCTGACAGGTCGATAAAGGCGCCGTCGGTCATGAAGGCCGTATTGAAGGCGTTGAAGCCCGGTTGCTCCAGCCCGGCGTTTTGACCCAGCACGTTCTCCAGCACGTCCGGCGCATCATCCAGCACACTTGCCAGGCTGGTGATGGTGACGCCGTCCAGCAGGGTGTTGAATGGACACAGTTCAGGGGTGAAGTGACCATCGACGAACACCAGCCGGTGTGCGGGTTCATTGCCCGGCAGCCAGGGCTGCAATGCCGTGGCATCGAACCCCACGGCAGTGGCGGAGGGGGTGAAGTGATGCCGCGCCAGACTGCGCAAATCGGTGTATTTCCATTCCTCCAGGCGCGTCCCGGGGAAGCCCAGTGCCATAAAGGCATCGATGGCATCCGTGCGCAAGGCATTGATCCAGGGGACCGCTGCCCCCGGGAGGTGATGCTTCATTTCCGGGAATTCCCCGGCATAGACGGTGTGTGGCGCGTTCATCAGGCCGCCCCCGCTGTTATCCCGTTCAGCCATTCGTAGCCGCGCTCTTCCAGTTCCAGCGCCAGTTCGGGGCCACCCGAGCGGACAATGCGGCCCGCACCAAGCACATGCACGAAGTCAGGCGTGATGTAGTTCAGCAGGCGCTGGTAATGCGTGACGATAATGAAAGCGCGCGTGTCACTGCGCAGCTGGTTGACGCCATCGGCAACCGTCCTGAGTGCGTCGATGTCGAGTCCGGAATCCGTTTCGTCAAGGATGGCCAGTCGGGGTTCCAGTACCATCATCTGCAATATCTCGTTACGTTTTTTCTCACCCCCGGAAAAGCCTTCATTGACCGAGCGATAAATCAGGGACTCATCCATTCTCACCATCTCCACCTTTTCCCTTACCAGGGCAATGAAATCCATGGCATCGAGTTCCTCCAGCCCCTGGTGCTTGCGGACGGCATTGAGCGCCGCCTTGAGGAAATAGATATTGCCGACACCGGGGATCTCGACGGGATACTGAAACGCGAGAAAGATGCCCGCCCGCGCCCGTTCTTCCGGCGGCATGGCCTGCAGGTCCCGGCCGTTATACAGCATCTCGCCCCGGGTAACCCGGTACTGGTCATGGCCGGCCAGTACGTGGGCAAAGGTGCTCTTGCCGGAACCGTTCGGCCCCATGATGGCGTGTACTTCGCCGGCCTTTACCGACAGATCGATACCATTGAGAATCGGTGTGTCATCGACTGTTGCGTGCAGGTTTTTTATCGACAGCATTCCAGGCCTCCTGTGCAGATCAACCGATGGCGCCTTCCAGGCTGATGCCCAGGAGCTTCTGTGCCTCAACGGCAAACTCCATCGGCAATTCGTTAAGCACCTGCTTGCAGAAACCGTTGACTATCAGGGTCACGGCATCTTCGGCGGACAGTCCGCGTTGCCTGCAGTAGAACAGCTGGTCTTCCCCGATGCGGGAGGTGGTCGCCTCATGCTCGACCCGGGCAGTGTTGTTTTTTACCTCGATGTAGGGGAAGGTATGGGCGCCGCAACGATCGCCCATTAGCAGTGAATCACACTGGGTATAGTTGCGGGCACCGTCCGCGCTTTTCAGTACTTTTACCAGGCCGCGGTAGGCATTCTGGCCCTGCCGCGCCGAGATACCCTTGGAGATGATGCTGCTGCGGGTGTTCCTGCCGATGTGGATCATCTTGGTGCCGGTATCCGCCTGCTGGAAATTGTTGGTCATGGCAACCGAATAGAACTCACCAACCGAATTGTCGCCTTCCAGGATGACGCTGGGATATTTCCAGGTGATGGCCGAGCCGGTTTCCACCTGGGTCCAGGAGATCCTGGCATTTGCGCCGCTGCAGATACCGCGTTTGGTGACGAAGTTGTAGATACCACCCTGCCCCTGTTCATCACCCGGATACCAGTTCTGCACGGTCGAGTACTTGATCCGGGCATCCTTGTGCGCGATCAGTTCCACCACCGCGGCATGCAGCTGGTTCTCGTCGCGCATGGGTGCCGTACAACCTTCCAGGTAACTGACATAACTGCCTTCATCGGCAATGATGAGGGTGCGCTCGAACTGACCGGTATTCAATGCATTGATGCGAAAATATGTCGACAGTTCCATCGGGCAGTGCACGCCCTTCGGTACGTACACAAACGAACCGTCACTGAAGACCGCCGCGTTCAGACTGGCATAGAAGTTATCGGTATAGGGCACGACACTGCCGAGGTATTGCCGCACCAGGTCGGGGTGATTGTGCACGGCCTCCGAGAAGGAACAGAAGATGATGCCGTGTTCCGCAAGTTTGTCCTTGAAGGTGGTTGCCACCGATACACTGTCAAATACCGCATCCACGGCCACACCGGCAAGTGCCTTTTGCTCTGCCAGCGGGATGCCGAGCTTCTCGTAGGTCTCGAGTAATTTGGGATCCACTTCATCGAGACTGGCAGGCCCGTCGCTGTGTGATTTTGGTGCGGAGTAATAGACGATGGACTGAAAATCGATTGCCGGGTAATGCACACTGGACCATTGGGGTACGGTCATGGTCTGCCAGTGGCGGAAGGCCTTGAGCCGCCAGTCCAGCATGAAATCAGGTTCCTGCTTTTTACGGGAAATTTGCCGAATAATCCCCTCGTCAAGGCCGGGCGCTACGCTATCGGCCTCTACGTCAGTGACGAAACCCGCCTGATAATCCGTTTTCAGCAGGGTATCGATATGTGGATTGACGGCCACCATCACAACCACCTGCAATACTGTGCGAGGATATTAAGTTATTGATAAATAACATTAATACCAGCTACTACGCGAACAACTACCAACTGTGTAGCATAAAGTAAATATATAATAACCCAGTAAAACAGTCAAGTATTTTTACTGATCCGGATTTCCCATCACTATCGAGAGGCTCGCGGGAATGACGTCGTGTTATTTCTGCTTGCTTTTCAGCACTTCCAGCCGCGCCAGGACCTTGTTGGCGCGCTCCAGGCGTTCATTGATTTCGTTGTTGTCCGGGTCAATTTCCCTTGCCTTGTTCCAGGTCTTGATGGCGGCCGTGACATTGTCAGCCCGGTATTGCCGGTCACCGTTGGCGATCAGTTTGTCTACGCGTTCAGCAATCACTGTATTCAGCCGGGTTGCGGTAGCCTTGACCCTTTTGGTCGAGCGCGTTGAGTTCGGGATCTTGTTGAACGTTACCCGTGCGGTTACCAGGTCATCTTCGTCCAGTGCAGTTTCCGTCTTTTCGACCAGTTTCTGGGTTTTGTTGATATATTTCTTTTTCAGTGTGCGCTGTTGCTTGACCTTGATGACGCGTGCCTGCCTGGCCTCGATGGTACGTTCGCTCTTTCTTTCAGACTCAAGACGGGTGAGGGCGGCCGATATTTCACCGGTATTTTCCATGTCACTGGCAAGACGCAGGCATTCTTCTGCCGCGTCCAGTTCGTCCATGTCCAGCTTGTCATTACCGCATTCAAGCAGTTCACCATGCAACTGGCGGACTTCTGATTGATTACGGGAATTCTCCCAGCGTTCTGTGAAGGTCGGAGCGTCGAGGTTAAGCTGTTCGTTATAGAGCTTCTGCTCATCCAGCAGGAAGCGGGCGCGCGCCATGAGCTTCTGACGTTCATTTTCCTGCAGCCTTGCCGTACGCTTGCTATCGAGTTCGCCACGATAAAACTGTATACGGGTGTTCTCCGGGACCTTCTGCAAACCATCATCCAGGATGCCGATTGCGCCAACGAGATTTTTATTGCCGGCTTCCGCCTGCGCTGCATCCAGTATGGTGTTCTCGTAGGCAGTAATGCGTTCCTGTAACTGCTGGCGTCTCTCGGGGGTATCAAGCTGCGGGTATGTGTCGAGCAATTCTCCGGCCCGGGCATATTCCTGCTGTCCCATCAGGGTTTGCAGATCCTCCGGCCTGTCCTGCCCGAACCTGACACTGTCAAGACTGGCACAGCCGGTCAGGGCTGAAAGTAACAGCAGCCTGGTCAGGAGCTTGTAATCAGGCATCTTCATATTCATCCTGCATGCTGACCGTGTTTAGCTGTTCATCAATGACGTTCTGCCAGTCTGCCGTCAGGCATTCGACCAGATAGGTACTGACCGGTTCCTTGATGCCGCGCAGGCGAATGGACTGGTACTCACCGGCAAGCACCCGTTCCTGCACATCGGGGAACATGTACAGGGTGCGCGAGATTACGATCTGCCCGCTGTTGGTAATACCGCAGAGCCGTGAGGCCATATTTACGACATCGCCAACCACCGTATATTCCATGCGTTCCTTCGATCCCATATTGCCAGCCAGCATGGTGCCTGAATTGATACCAATCCTGAACTGGATCGGGGACAATCCCTGTTGCTCACGATCTGCGTTTTCCTGTTCAATCAGTTTCTGGATAAGCAGCGCACAGGCAATGGCATTGAAGCGGTGATTCTCATCCGGTTGCGGTGTACCAAATACCAGCATGGCACCGTCTCCCATGTACTTGTCCACGATACCGTTGTTGGCCTCGCAGGCCCGGGTAAGCAGCGAGAAATAACGGTTCAAAATACTGACCAGGTCTTCCGGCTTGATGTTTTCAGCAATCTGTGTGAAGCCGACAATGTCTGCGAAGATAACGGTGGCCTCGACACGCTTGCCACCCAGTTCTACATCATCAAGGTTGGCGAGAATTTCGCGTGCGACACCCGGTGATACGTAGCGGGACAGGGCGTCCTTGACGCGCGATTTTTCCAGCAGGCCCTCGGCCATTTCGTCAAAGGCATCCATTAGCTGGCCGAGTTCGTCACTGCGGCGCTCCTTGAAACGGATGTTGTAATCACCCTTGGCGATGGCATGACTGGCATCGACCAGCAGGTCTATCGGGTCGGTGATGCGCTTGCCAATGATGAATGACATGGCGATACCGAGGAAAATAATCAGCAGGGTGGCGCCCGCAATCGCTTGTTTGGCACTTCTCAACGAGGCTTCCATGCCGGCACGGTTGATGGTCACCATGGTATACCCGGCGGTGACGCCCTGGAAGATCACCGGTTCAATAAAGGAAATGACCTGCTTGCCGGTCGTGCTGGCCGTTCCCGGCCAGGTCCATAGCAGCGAACCTGGCACTTGTTCCATCAGGCGGTTCAGGGCATTGACCTGGCTCTGGTGTTCACCATTGTGGTAGCCGCCGGCATGGGCGATGGTGTTGCCTTCCAGTGTGATGATAGCGGCGCCACTGATGCTGCTGCTATTGGTAAAACCGGTGGTAATAACATCCAGTGCCAGCTGGTCCTCGGCCAGTAACGGTTCCTTGGCTGACTTGGCCATCAGGCGTGCCAGTGTTGTGCCCTGTTCCTGGATCTGGCTTTCGAATAGCCGGGTCTGCTGTTGCACGATGATAGAGCCGAGCAGGGTCATGCAGGTCACGACCAACACAGTGATCAGCATGGATAACTTGTATACCAGAGGTATGCGCTGCGCCTGTTTATGCAAGCGGGTGAAGCGCTTGCCAGTGTTTGTCGTCAGGCCGGTGACAACATTGTTCACGCGGTCGGTGCGCTGGTGCCATGCTGTCTGAAATGCAGTATCGGTCGCGTGGTAACTGGCAAGCAGCCGGTTACGGGTTGCAATACATTGCTGTCCGACAGTCTGCACGATGTTGTTTGATGGATCGGTCATGCCGCCCTCCGGCAGGCCTGTCCCGGATGCAATTCCTGCGTCGCGGCACGACGGGTGCGTGTGTACAATAACGCTTCTTTCTGATGCACCAGTCGCAGGACGCTGTTATGACCCTGATTCGACCCTTTGCCGGCTTGCGCCCGGTTGCCGGACGTGCCGCCGAGGTGGTGGCGCCGCCGTATGACGTGCTGAACAGTGCCGAGGCGCGTACGCGTGCAGCGGGCCGGCCGTGGAGCTTTCTGCATATCTCCAGGGCCGAAATCGACCTGCCCGAGGGCACCGATCCGCATGACCCGGCGGTCTATGCGATGGCCGCGAGCAACCTCAAGCGCATGCTCGAAGAGGGTGTGCTGCAGCGCGACGCTGGTGTCTGTTACTACGTTTACCGTCTGGTGATGGGCGAGCATAGCCAGACCGGACTGGTTGCCGTGGCCTCCGTAGCGGACTATGACAGCAACCGGATCCGCAAACATGAATTTACCCGGCCCGATAAGGAAAATGACCGTGTCAGCCAGATTGAGGCCCTGAATGCGCAGACCGGTCCGGTACTGCTGGCCTACAAGTCCCGTGACGATATTGACGCCTTGCTTGAGGCGGTGACCCGCGATGAACCGGAGGTCGATCTGGTTGCCGATGATGGTATTGGTCACAGTTTCTGGGTGGTCGGTGGCAGCGAACAGATTGAGCGGATTACCCGGGCGTTTGATGCCATGGATAACCTGTATATCGCCGATGGTCACCATCGTTCCGCGGCGGCCTCGCGGGTCGCCGCGCAGCACAGCGGTGATGGCTCCGGCTGGTTCCTGAGCGTGATCTTCCCCCATAACCAGATGCAGATTCTTGATTACAACCGTGTAGTTCGTGACCTGAACGGCCTGTCGCCGGAACAGTTGCTTGCCGGACTGGTTGAAAATTTCACGGTCACGCCGGTTGACAGTGCCCGTCACCCTGCCGGTCCTGGCGAGTTCGGCATGTACCTGGCCGGGCAGTGGTACCGGTTGCAGATACATCCGGACCGGATTCCGGCTGACCCGGTGGCGAAGCTCGATGTCAGCCTGCTGGCAGATAACCTGCTTGAACCACTGCTTGGTATCAGCGATCCGCGGCGTGACAGCAGAATTGATTTCGTTGGAGGAATCCGCGGACTTGGCGAATTGCAGCGGCGGGTGGACAGTGGCGAAATGCAGGTGGCGTTTTCCCTGTTCCCTACCAGTATGGAAGACCTGATGGCCGTCGCCGATGCCGCTGAAGTCATGCCACCGAAATCCACCTGGTTTGAACCCAAGCTGGCGGATGGACTGGTTTCTCACATGCTCGATTGACATTGACCGGTTGCCGCCTGTTTCAGGTATCATCTGCGTATCGGTTTGCCGGCAACTGGTTCTCATTTGTCCCTGTACGCCATGTGCTGGCATGATTTCCCCGGGGGCCGTTGTTATGCAGAATGCCTGCAGGACCGGGTTACGCAAGTTCTTCCTCAAAGTTGTAACCAAGCTCCTTGCTTGGTTCCTGTACAAAGTTACCCTGGATAAAGTCGATCTCGTACTGCCATAGCAGTGCCAGGTCGCTGGGGCTGTCGACATGCTCGGCGATGGACTGCCGGCCGGTTTTGCGTACCAGCGCTACGATTTCCTGTACTTTCTCCTGGTGCTCCTTCTTCTCGGCAAGGTTGCTGATCAGGGAGCCGTCAATTTTCACCATGTCGACCATGAGGTGCTTGATCAGCTGTAACTGGCCGTGGCGGCCAAAGTGTTCGACACAGACCCGGCAGCCGATTTTCTTCATGGATTCGATAAACAGCATGGTACTCTTCAGGTCACTGACTGCCACTGATTCGGGAAATTCGAAAACAATATGCTCGCTTTTCAGTCCGTGATCTTTCAGGGTATTGAAGACCCAGAACGAGAATTCCTTCTTTGCCAGCGAGTTGCCTGAGGTCTTGATAAAGAATGTTGCATTCTCATCCCGCGCATGCAGTTCTGCGAGTTCCCTGACCGCGGTTTTGAACACCCAGCGATCGATTTCGTCGATCATGCCGTTTTTCTCGGCAATGGCGATAAACTGGCCTGGCAGGATGACCTGGTCCTGTTCATCGACAATACGTAACAGCGCCTCGTAGCAAACCTCCGTGTTGTCGCCCAGGCTGACAACCGGCTGGTAGACGAGATAGAAACGTTCATCATCAATGGTCTTGCGGATGACCTGGTCCCATTCAGGTTCATGCCCGATATCCATCTGTTCATCAACGGCGATACTGTGAACATGGATCCGGTTACCGCCGGAAGAGCGTGCTACTTCACAGGCAAGGTCGGCACGTGACAGGACATTTTCGGCACTTTTTGAATGCTCGTTGACGACACAGATGCCGATGCTGGCTGTCATGGTGACTGCGTGGCCGTCAATTTCGGTCATTTCATCATGAATTGCCTGCCTTAACTGCTCTGCAAGTTCATGCGTTGTTTCCTCGTCACTGTCGCGGTGCAATACCGTAAAGGCGCAGTCACCAAACCGGGCAATAGACGCATTCTCACCACACAGATTTTCTATCAATTTCGCGGTGTGCCTGACGAGGGTGTCGCCACCGGACATGCCAACGCCTTCGCAGGTCTTCTTGAAGTTGTCGATGAGGATATAGGTGACGGCGTGTGCCTGGTCCTTTTCGAAGCCCTTGCTGATGGCATGATTCACCGTGCGGATAAAGTCCTGGCGGTTTGCCAGCCCGGTCAGGATGTCCTGGCGACTGAGTATGTCGAGTTTCTTTTCCAGTTCCGCACTTTCCGCAGCCCGGATGATTACCTGTATACAGTTCTCGCCATCGATACTGGAATGTGAAAATTCCATTGCCGCATTGAAGCTGTTGCCATCAGGCCCCATGCCCCTGATTTCCAGTTGGTCCGTGTCGCTGTCGCCATTGGTATAGTTGCGCAGGAATTTCTTGAAGGTCATGTGGTTGCCCGGTTCAATCATGTTGAGCACGGGCATTCCCCCGATTTCATCCACATTGCCGAGGCCAAATATGCTGAGGTAGCTGTGGTTGGCGTGGATATGCATGCCTTCGTGTATGTAGGCAATGGCATCACGGGAACTTTCCATCAGGTTGTAGCTGCGTGACTCCGCTTCCTGTAATGCAGTTTCAAGTAATTCCACCTTGTGGCGCAGATCCACGGTTTCCTTGCATCCGGCAAATGCGAGTTGCAGGCCTTGTGGTGGTTCGTAGGGCGCGCATGCCATCGCACCAGCCTGTCGTGCCGAAATGATGGTTTTTGCATCAGCATCGTGGGTGATGGCGATAACAGGTGCAGTGCAGGACTGCTGATTCAGCAGTTTTATGACGGCGGCAGGGTCGGGTAGTGAGTCGGATTCACCGCATAGCACCAGGTCGGGTGAGGCCATTTCCAGGCGTTCGGTCAGGCTATTCAGGTCTTCAGCGAGGTCGTACTGGATCAGGAAACCGGCGTTGCGCAGTGTCGTCGCATGTATGTCCGCCTCGCTGGCAGAATTTTCCACGATAACGAGCTTGAGTTTCTCCCTGTGTTTCACTGCATGACCTCACATGAATATTTTCAGCAGACTGCTGGCACGGCGGCTGTGCCTGACAGCCTCGCGCCGACCCCGACTAACTGTTTTTCGGCATTTTGGACAGTTTCTTGAATGCCGGGCAGGCTCCGGAAGGTGCTTTGAAGCGGCAGGGTGTTTCCCCGTCCGGAGTTTCCTGATAGCATGCAAGTTCCTGAAATGCTGAATATTTAGAGCAAACACAAACCAGTACTCCTTCAAGATGATATTGCCATGTTCAGAGCTACCCAGATACTACAAGACAAGGCGCAGCCCGCAGGGAATGGCGCGCCCTTTACAAGGGCTGCAACGCAGTATTGTAGTATCTGGGTAGCTCCCTTCGGGCGAGCCGGGAAGCGCTCGTCCGCGGTGTTGCGCCTCTTGGAAAGGGCGGGCCATTCCCTGCGAGGCGCGCCTAGCGGTCAAACGCTTCCCGGCTCGCTGAACATGGCAATATCATCTTGAAGGAGTACTAACTGCCAGGTCCGGGTTGATTGGCCGGCTGTCTACCGGAACGGAGTTTTAGGAATGCATGCAATTACTGTCAGACCCGAATCATCTGGTGACGCCCGTGCTATCGATGTCGTTCATATCAGCGCCTTTGGCGGCGAGGCGGAGGCGCTCCTGGTCAGTGCCTTGCGGGAGGCATCAAGTTATAACCGGGAATTGTCACTGGTGGCGGAACTGAACGGCCGTATTGTCGGCCACGTGCTGTTGACGCGCGTACCCCTGCGCAAACATGGCGAGGAAAAGAATGTACTGGCGCTCGGCCCGATGTCGGTGGTGCCGTCACAAAGTCACCGTGGCATTGGTTCCGAACTGATCCAGGCCTGCGTCAATCTGGCAAGAGAAAAGGGCTATGGCGCGATCGTGGTGCTGGGGCACCCGGAATATTACCAGCGCTTTGGTTTTCGACCGGCAAAGGAATTACAGGTCACCTGCAACCTGCCGGCGCCCGAGGATGCGCTGACTGCAATAGAGATCGTAGAGGGGAATCTGGCGGGTGGTGGGCATGTCGAGTACCCGGAACCGTTTATTGCACTCTACTGAACCGGCATCCTGCTGTTTTCTGTGCGACAGCGCAGCGCCACCGGCGGTGTGCGGGCTAATTAATACCGGCAGCCGTAAACCGAAACTGCGCAAAACTGCCGGTATCTTCCAGTTGCTGCGTCAGCCTGATTTTCTGTGTGTTGTGCTCCTCGGTAAGTGATGACAGGCATCCGCTGCGGAACGGCAGTGACGGTAACAGCAACGTCTCTGGTTGATCGATAGCAGCAAGTGCAGGCAGCAGTATGCCGTGCTTCTGTTCTTCCATGCCGGCCGGTTCTTTGCAGATGCTGGCCTGGACTGGTCTGGCGCCGGGTGGCAGCATTTGCATGCCAAGCATCAGGCCTGCCTCCGGTGTGAACTTCATCCAGCGAACAACACCCAGATGCCAGTTGGTGTTGCTGTCAGTTTCATTGATTGCGACCAGCTCGCCGACATGGGCATGGGAAGTCTCTGCGCTGTCCCACAGCAGGCAGTAACCACCGGCACTGATGTCCTGCATCTTCCATGACTCAATATGCAAACCATTGCCGCTCCGGTCAGCAGGAGTATAGGCGCCACGGAATGGATTGTTGCTTGCATTCTGGTTTAATCGTGTTTCTGTGTTGATTCTGGTTGGCTGTTCAAATGTCGGGTCACGCAGGTACTCGCCATCCTGTACAGTCTCATCCGCAGTGTCGTTGATCCCGGGCAGAGTTGCATCCGGACCGGCGATGGCAAGGTGTATCGAGTCGAGGCCGACGACAATTCGCACGCTTGCCTCATTACCGCGACGGGTGAACTGGCGTCTTGGCATGACACCCCAGGCCAGCATCAGCCGTTGCAGGACCTTTTCATCCGGCAGGGTTGACAGACTTGCGGTTGATTCCCGGGTCTTTTCAATGGTTGTCCGGGCCGGCTCTGCCAGGCCACGGGTATTGATAATCAACCAGCTGGAATCCAGTTTGTCGCGGTGACCGGCGTTCAGGTAATGCGGTGGTTCATCGGCCTCGAGATGGACGGTGAAGTAACCACTGGCATCGGCATCGGTCGCCATAGCCAGGTCGCAATAATACGCCCAGTCACCGAGCAATGCATAAACCTTGCTGATTTCACTCTGCCGCATGCGGTACGGGCAGGCGAGTGACAGCAACAGGATCCGCTTGTAGGTGTCGGCGATGGTTTCGACGCCATGAACAGGCGCTGGTTTGCCCTTGGCGGTGCCGTCGGCAAGCTTGTGCCGGTTGGCCAGTGCATAAAGACTGTTCAGGTCACGCCAGGTGCCGGCCGGGCAGGGTATGTAGATAAGGTAACTAGCCAGCAATGCCTCGCCAAGGTAGCGCATGGCCTGGTGGATGGCATTGCCGAGCTGGCTGCTGCCCTTGTTCTTTTTTTCAAGTTCAGCGGCGACAATTTTGTAGCCGGTTGCCATTGCCATGCATAACGAGGTGGCCAGATTGGCCTGTTCAAGGGGCTTGCCGCCGAGCGGGAAGCGCTTGCCGAGAAACTGTTTCTTCAGGGCATCGGTTACACAGTGCACCGGGCCGGCAAACTGTTCCAGTGCTTCGTAGCGATCATAAACAGGTGCGCGGGTACTGTTGATGGAGTCGAGTGCTTGCTGTAACAGGGACACCGTCAATGCGGCGTTCACGAGCGGCAGGTCTGCCGCCCACTGCTCGACAGCTTGCGGATTGGTATTGAAGCTGCCCTTGCCGGGTTTGTTCAGTAAAGGTATGTGCAGATCCATTTAAGTTATTGATTCCCTGATATATTGAAGGTGTCTTACTGTCAACCGACTCATCTTATCACGTCAGCAACAGCTTACAGCCGGGTGACGTATTCAACCCGGCCAAAGTGGTTGCTTGCCGGGATGACCAGGCAGCTCCCGCACCAGTCTCGGTACCAGATAGCCCGGCAGCCGTGCATGGATATTATCCAGCAGTGTGCGGGCGCTGCTATCGCTTACCTCGAAATGGGCGGCGCCCTGTACCCGGTCGAGTTGGTGCAGGTAGTAGGGCAGTACCCCGGCCGCCAGCAGTTTCTCGCTCAATTGTACCAGGGTGTTGGCATGGTCATTGATGCCGCGCAGCAGCACGGACTGGTTCAGCAACATCACACCGGTCTGCTGCAGGGCCTGCATTGCAGCAACGACTGACGCATCGATTTCATTCGGGTGATTGCAGTGAATTACCATTACCACCTGTTGTGGCAAGTGTGACAGCCAGTCGAGCAGTTGCGCGTCAACGCGTGCCGGCAACACGACCGGCAGGCGGGTATGGATGCGCAGGGTATGCAGGTGGTCTGTTGCCGCAATCTCGACAGCGAGCCGGGACAGGCGCACATCCGGCAATGACAGCGGGTCACCGCCACTCAGGATAAGCTCGCCGATGTCCGGGTGTGATCGCAGGTAGTCGATGGCCGTGTCCCATTGTGAGCCCAGCGGGTTGGCGTCGCTGTAGGGGAAGTGGCGTCGAAAGCAGTAGCGACAGTGCACGGCACAGGCGCCGGTCAGCGTCAGCAGGGCCCGGCCGTTGTATTTGTGCAGTACCCCGGGCGCCGGCATGGCGTGTTGCTCGGCCAGCGGGTCATGGCTATAACCCGGCTGGTCCCCGTTCTCCGCGGCTGCCGGCAAGACCTGTCGCAGCAGGGGATCATTGATGTTGCCGGGTTGCATGCGATCAACAAAGGCCTGCGGCACACGCAGCGGGAACTGGCTGGCGGCAACAGGCAGGGGTGGTTGCGGGGTAATTTCAAGCCGCTTCAGCAGCGCGTCTACGGACGTGATGGCCCGGGCCAGCGCCGTTTGCCAGTCCGGTGTGTGTCCTGTTGTCTCCAATCGCGGTATCATAGCCGGCGTTTTTTCACCTCTACCAGTTGCGGCAGATTATACAAAGGGCAGTTATGGCATCGTACAGCACCAATGAATTCAAGGGCGGCCTGAAGATCATGATTGACGGCGACCCCTGTTCCATTATTGAAAACGAGTTCGTCAAGCCTGGCAAGGGGCAGGCGTTCAACCGCGTCAAGATCCGTAACCTGAAAACCGGGCGCGTGATCGAACGTACCTTCAAGTCCGGTGAATCCGTCGAAGGCGCAGACGTCATGGATACCGATATGCAATATCTGTATGCCGATGGTGAGTTCTGGCACTTCATGGACCCGAATTCCTTTGAGCAGCATGCCGCCGATGCAACCGCGGTCGGTGATGCGAAGAAATGGCTGAAAGAACAGGACATGTGCGAAGTCACGCTGTGGAATGGCACGCCACTGGTGATCACACCACCGAATTTTGTGATGCTGGCGGTCACCGAGACCGACCCGGGTGTCCGCGGTGATACTTCCGGCGGGGGCGGCAAGCCGGCGACCCTGGAAACCGGTGCGGTCGTGCGTGTGCCGCTGTTTATCGATATTGGTGAAGTGCTGAAGATCGACACCCGTACCGGTGAGTACGTTGGCCGCGCCAGGGACTGATGCCGACAGGCTCTCAGGCAGGAACATTTGCAGGCTGAAGCAGACTGGCAACCGACGGCATCACTTGATGCCCTGAAACTTCGCGCCACCGTGCTCGCACGCCTGCGCGGGTTTTTTGCCGCGCGTAATGTGCTTGAAGTGGACACGCCGGTGTTATCCGTTGCCGGCACACCCGATCCCGCACTGCACAGTTTTCAAACCCGCTGGCACGGCCCTGGCACATTAAACGGCACATCGTTCTACCTGCACACCTCGCCCGAGTTTCCCATGAAGCGCTTGCTGGCCGCAGGCGCCGGTTCCATCTATCAGGTCTGCAAGGTATTCCGTGACGGTGAGTCCGGCCGACATCACAACCCTGAATTTACCCTGCTGGAGTGGTATCGCACCGGCTTTGATTATTTCGATCTGATGGATGAGGTCGAGGTGCTGCTGCGGGAAGTGCTGGAGGGGCTCGTGCCGCTTGATTCGGTCGATCACTGGACCTATCGTGACCTGTTTGTCGAGACCGCCGGCATCGATCCGTTCACGGTCACGGTCGCCGGACTCGGTTCACAGTTGCAGGCGCGCGGTATCAGTCCGCCGGCGGGACTGGCGGCGGATGATCATGATGGCTGGCTGGATATGGTACTGACGCATGTGGTGGAACCCGCCATGCCAGCCGGTCTGGTGTTTGTCCGTGACTATCCGGCGAGCCAGGCGGCGCTGGCACGCTTGCGTCCGGGAACACCGCCGGTGGCGGCACGCTTTGAGGTCTACCTGAACGGTATTGAGCTGGCCAACGGTTTTCACGAGCTGACCGATGCCGATGAGCAGCGACAGAGGTTTGCGCAGGAGAATGATCGCCGTCAACAGCAGGGCGATGACGCCATCACAACTGATGAGCGCTTGCTGGCTGCCCTGGAAGCCGGTGTGCCGGACTGTGCCGGCGTGGCGCTCGGTATTGACCGGCTGTTGATGATTGCGGGCCAATACGGCTCGCTTGATGATGTCATAGCCTTTCCACTGGAGCGCGCCTGAGTCCAGGTGTTCTATCCATGTTAACCGCCGTCCGTATCGTCTTGCTGAATACCAGTCATCCCGGCAACATCGGTGCAGCCGCACGCGCCATGAAAACCATGGGTCTGGAGGAACTCTGCCTGGTCAATCCAGGCCGGTTTCCTGCTGCCGAGGCGACGGCGCGCGCATCCGGTGCGGATGACCTGCTGGCACGGGCACGCATATTCGACAGCCTGGCTGATGCAATCAAGGACTGTTACCTGGTCGTCGGTGCCAGTGCACGTGCCCGTAGCATTCCGTGTCCCGTGCTTGATCCGCACGCATGTGCCAGACGGATTGCCGGACAGGGCCTTAACATGAAAGCCGCTGTCCTGTTTGGTAATGAACAGTCCGGCCTGAGCAATGCCGAGATGGATCATTGCCATTACCTGGTCAACATTGACGCCAACCCGGAATACAGTTCACTGAACCTGGCAGCAGCAGTGCAGATCATTGCCTACGAACTGCGCGTGGCGTTTGCTGCACATGATGACACTGTTGGTGCTGCGGTACCGGAGCACGTGCCAGTGGACAGTGGCGAGATGCAACGCTTCTACGAGCACCTTGAGCAAACACTGATCGAACTGGAGTTTCTCAATCCCGAAAATCCGCGCCAGTTAATGCGCCGCTTGAGGCGTTTGTATAATCGTGCCAGTCCGGACAGCAGCGAGATGAATATCCTGCGCGGCATCCTTGCGGCTGCACTGCAAAAACATGGTACTAATTAGACTTGGCTATTCCCCGATGATCGTTATGGCAACTGTCATCGCCAGGATAAAACAGTTAGCATGGTTACAGGCAGGACATGAACTGTATTTGAATCCTTGATAGGAATACATTGTAAGTATCTGTAGTATATAGTCAATGTTTGAGCGTATTCGCGAAGATGTCCATTCTGTTTTCGAGCGTGATCCGGCTGCCCGGAATACCCTGGAGGTCCTGACAACCTACCCCGGGATCCACGCCATTCTGTTTCATCGCCTGAATCACTGGTTGTGGACCCATGAACTGAGATGGCTGGCGCGGGTGCTCTCCAACGTGCCGCGCTTGTACACGGGTATCGAGATCCATCCCGGCGCACATATTGGCCGCCGCTTTTTTATCGATCACGGCATGGGTGTAGTCATCGGCGAGACTACCGAGATCGGTGATGACTGCACGCTGTATCACGGTGTCACGCTTGGTGGTACCAGCTGGGACAAGGGCAAACGTCACCCGACACTCGGCAATGACGTGGTCATCGGTGCCGGTGCCAAGGTGCTCGGTCCGATTACCATTGGCAGTGGTGTACGCATCGGCTCCAATGCCGTGGTACTCAAGAGTGTTAATGACAACAATACTGTTGTGGGGGTGCCGGGTCGTGTTGTCGGCAAGGAGGCACTCATGCCCGACTCAAAACGACAGGCTATTGCCCGCAAGATGGGCTTCGATGCCTACGGCGAAACCCGGGACATGCCTGACCCGGTCGCGAATGCCGTTAACGGTATCCTCGATCATATCCATGCCATGGACCAGCGGCTGGAAGAGATGTGCAAGGGGCTGAAGGATCTGGGTGCCGAGGTCGGGGATATGCAGTTACCAGACCTGGGGTCCTGCGAACTCAATCATGTTGAGGGCAAGGAGATCCATGTGGCTGGGGAGCAGGAAGAAGCAGTCAAGGAAGACGGTTCCTCCGGTTCCTGATGCAGTGACCGCAATAGTGAACAGGACGGGTACAGAGCAGTGAAACTGACAAGCAAGGGGCGTTATGCCGTAACTGCGATGCTGGATCTCGCTTTCCACTCACAGGCGGGTCCGGTCACCTTGTCGCAGATATCGCGGCGGCAGGATATCTCCCTCTCCTATCTGGAACAGTTATTCACCCGGCTGCGCAAGAGTGAACTGGTTCGGAGTACCCGTGGCCCGGGTGGTGGCTATTCACTCAACCGCTCACCGGAGCAGATTCCGGTTGCCGGGATTATATCCGCAGTTGATGAGGTGGTCGCTACCACACGCTGCAGTGGATCCAATGACTGCCAGGATGGCCAGCGGTGTCTGACCCACGAACTCTGGGACGAGTTGTCTCGTCAGATATATGGTTTTCTGAACGAAATTACACTCAAGGACCTGATGGATGACGAGAACATCAAGAGTGTCGCCGAGCGTCAGGACAACCGCATGCACGACCATGTCGATGTTGCCATTAACCTGCCTGATCCGGAAAAGCCATAAAACTGCCTGAACTGCGAGACCGGTCACACAATAAGGTGGCCTGAATCACGGAAGTTTCCACCGACTGCCGCTAACATAGTCATCAACATGCAATACGCAGGAGATGATTATGTACAAGTGGATAGTGGCAGTTATCGCAATCGTTGTAATCGGTGACCCGGGTTTCTCCTGGCTGGCAACAGTTGGTGAAATGAAAGATGTCGTTATTGCAGCCATGTTCGCGCTTGTCGCAGTACCGTGGGTAGTATCACAATTCGATAACTGACCTCCCTGTGTGACGGCTCCGACACCGTCTGGTGAGCTACCCGCATCCCGGCCCCTGGCAGCAATGCCCGGGGCCTTTTTTATGGTGCGCCAGGCATGGCGCGCATTCCCCTGGGAGATCTGTCCCCCTGCCACTGCCACCACTGTCGTGAGGCGGCGGGATGGGCAGACAGAAGTCAGCAGAAGCCATAGTAGGTGCCTGACCCGTCACTGAAGGGCGGAACCCGCAAGACGGATTCGTCTGCTGGATAACTCAGGTATCAGTTGATTTGAATTCTGCCGGTTTCAGGTGGTGCTTTTTCAGAAGTTTGTAGAATTCGGTGCGATTGCGTTTTGCAATACTCGCTGCCTGGGTGACATTGCCATTCGTGATCTGCATCAGTCGGGTCAGGTAGTCCCTCTCAAACTGATTGCGTGCTTCAACGAACGCAGGTATTTCGGCGCTTTCATTGCGCAATGCACGTTGCACCAGGCTGGCCGGGATCAATGGGGTGGTTGATAGTGCTACAGACTGCTCCACCACATTATGGAGTTGCCTGATATTGCCAGGCCAGCTGGCGGCAAGCATTGCCTCCATGGATTCAGGGGAGAATCCGGTTACGCCTTTTCTCCCGGCATCAGGAAAGTTACGCAGGAAATGGTGCGCCAGCAGGGGGATATCCTCGCGTCGTTCGGCCAATGACGGTAGCTCGAGAGTTACCACATTCAGGCGGTAATACAGATCTTCCCTGAAACGGCTCTCCTGGCAGGCCAGCTCGAGGTCCTGATGGGTGGCAGAGATGATACGAACATCGATCGGTACGGACTGGGTCGAACCTACCGGCCGTATGACTCGCTCCTGTATTGCACGCAGCAGTTTTACCTGAAAGCCGAGCGGCATATCGCCAATCTCATCCAGAAACAGGGTGCCTCCTTCCGCGGCGCGGAACATGCCGGAATGGTCACGGGTTGCCCCGGTAAAGGCCCCCTTGATGTGGCCGAATAACTCGGATTCGAGCAGGGATTCGGGTATGGCGCTGCAGTTCAGGGCAATGAATGCTCCTGTCGCCCGCAGGCTGGCGTTATGGACGGCACAGGCAAGCAGTTCCTTGCCGGTCCCGCTCTGACCATGAATGAGTACACTGGTGTTACTGTCAGCGACCAGACGGGCCTGGGTCAGGATATTTTCCATTAACGGGCTGCGGGTGATGATCTCGCTGCGCCATTTTTCCGGACCACGTTCAGATTCCTTGTCTGTTGAATCGCCTGTGATCTTCAGGGCACGTGACACGTGCTCCAGCAGATTCTTGCTGTCAAACGGCTTGGTTAAATAGCTGAATACTCCCCTGCTGGTAGCCTCTACTGCCTCTGGAATACTGCCATGGGCGGTGAGAATCATCACCGGTAGTGATGGATTGCGGCTATTCACCTCATTGAAGAGCGACATACCATCCATACCCCCCATCTGCAGATCTGTGATGATGAGATGAGGCAGAAACAATGGTAGTTGTGCCAGGGCCTGCTCACCACTCCCAACAGTGGCCACCTCATACCCGGCGGCAGACAGGCGCATTGACAATAACCGTAGCAGGCTGGGGTCATCATCAACAAGCAATAACCGGTGCTTGTCGGTCATGATGGCTTATTCATCGATTGATTTATCACGCTGCTGAATTGTTTGCTCAATGCTGGTCAGATCCAGCAGTTGCTGCTCCAGTTCTTCAATACGTTTTTTATCTTGCCGGGTCCGGCCCGAGAGTGTGTCGATTTCCTGGCTTGCCTTTATATGCTGCTGCAGAATGGTGACCAGCTCCCGGTCGCCTGGTTCGATCGTGGCAGTATCAATATTCACCATGATTTGTCGGGCCCGTTTTATATTCCGAACCGGTTTGTCACTGTAGGCTAGCAGTAACGCAATCTTTATACGGTTGCTGGTATTCGGGTTATACCGGAATTCATCCTCCCAGGAAGTTAGTACATCCTGTAATTCTGCCGGTGGCAAGCCGCGGGTAGAGTGGAGTTGGCCCAGCCAGTAATCTGCACCACTACGGGTGCTGACAGGCGCCCATGCGTTGCCGGTGTGGGGGCTCATATTACTGCATCCCAGCAGCGTCAGGACGGTTAAGACAAGTACTGTTCTATACGGCATCATTGATAGATTCTTGCGCCACTGGCAATACGACCCTGAAGCGGGTCCCTGCATTTGTAGATTCTACCACGGAGATGGCGCCTCCATGGGCCTCGGCATATTCACGGGCAATCGATAACCCCAGTCCACTGCCTCGCACATGTCCCTTTACTGCGGGTTTGCCCTGATAGAAGGCCTCAAAGATTTGCTCTTGCTCATTTTCAGGTATTTCCGGACCGGCGTTCGCTACTTCAATAATCGCCTGTTGATCTCGCTGGTGGAGCAGAATCCACAATGGACCCTTGTCCGGTGAATATTTAATGGCATTGGAAAGCAGATTGTCTATCAGGGTGTGCAGCTTGTGCCGGTCACCACTGACGACAACAGATTGCAGGGTTTTGGACAGGTTTAACTGGCGTGAGAAAATGGTTACCTTGTGGTTTGCGAGGACTTCCTCGATCAGTCTCCTGAGATTAAGCTGGCTCAGGGAAAGTCTGGTGGTTCGGGATCTTACCGTGCTGAAATCAAGCAGATCCTCAATCAGTTTCTGCAACTGGAGGCTGTTGTCATGGAGGATGGAAATGATCTCGCGTTGTTGGCTGTTCAGGTTGCCGGCAACCTGCTCATTCATTAATTCCGCACCTTCCCGTATCGCCGTGAGCGGGGTTTTGAGTTCATGTGATATGTGGTGGAGGAACTTGGTCTTTTCCTGTTCCAGTTCCTGTAGCCGGTATTGCAGCCAGTTGAGGCGTTCGCCCAGTTGTTGCAAGTCGCGCGGCCCGTCTATTTTCGCAGCTTTGCCAAACTTGCCGTCACCGAGTCTGCGGATGGCGCGGTCGATCTGGTTTATAGGGCGGGTGATAGAGAGTGTTGCTACCAGGGCAAGAATAATGACAATCGGGACCAGTGCTATGGACTGTATTACCAGTGTTTGCTGTACAGTATTGGCTTTCTGCTGTATCTGCTCCAGTTCACGATTGATCAGGTCGCGGTTGTCGGCCAGTATCTGTTTTGCGATACGCGAGAGTTCAGTGAACTTGTCCACCGTGACCGCAATTTCAGGCGAGTCGTGGGGTGGGCCACTAATCGCTGCATGGATCTCATTCTCCGTAAAAAACAGCTCTTCAAGCAGGATGCGCTGCTGTTTCTCAAGTCTGAGTTTTTCAAGGTGTTCTGCAATATCAACAAATTTGGCATGGTTCCCGTCATAGACATCAAACAAGGCCTTATCGCCAAGCACCTGGTACTGGCGGACATTGCGTTCCATGGCGGTTATCGTTTCCACCAGTGTCTGACTGCCATGAGTAACAAGCACGCTCTGATAGAGCGCTGACTGGCTCTGACGTACCAGGCGGTCGACAGAAAAGGTCGCGATGACCAGGGCAACAATGAGTGGCAGGGCCACCAGGGAGAAACCGACCAGGATCAGGCGTGAGATGGATTTTGGGCGGAAAAACTTCACTCAGTTACTTGTGCCTGACTGTAATTAATGGCTGTACCTCCCGTGATCTTGTATAAACCCGGGAGCTCTGGTTGCATGCCCTGCTAATGTCTCCTGACCCACTCGTAAAGATGGCTGTCATGCCTTTATCGTTTATAGGATACTGTTGTGTAATCGATTATATCAGCGCTTTCTTCTCGCCGTTCCCGGATATTCACGAGAAAGTGGGTACCTTCAGGATGCCCGCAGCATATTACTCGATTTTTATGTAGGCATACCCCTGGTGCTGCAGTTCGGCAATGCGGACCACGCCGGACGGGACCAGGCTGACATTCTCATAGATCTTGTCATCGGGCAGGCTGATCTGCGTACGCGTGATATCGCACAGTTCCAGTTTGACACCACGTGTTTTTGCCTGGCTGAGCAACCGTCCCTTGAGGTTCTCGCGACGTTCCCTGAGCTCGGCATCCACGGCAAACGGTGTGTTCTCCAGTGTGCTGTCAGTCAGGAAACGGATGCCGTGTGCAACGAACACGATGCGGACGTCTGCATCGACCAGTTCGTTTTCGTAGTAGTTCATCATGTTGTTGATGCTGGTGAGCATTGCGCTGAACCGCCTGGGGTCGGCAAAGTCGGCGTGATAGACCACCTTGACGACATCATCGGCAAGAACACTCCGGGGTGTCAGTGCCAGGCTGCCTGTAACAACAAGACAAACCATTAAAGTGCACACTGCGAGGCCTGCAGCGTGCAGTCGGGATAGTAAGGTCATGGTTGATATCTCCTGTCCGGGTGAATGTACCTACCAGTATAGTAACTGATGCTGACAGGTTATGAATTCAGGAATTGCTGTTCCGGAAACTGAACGGCTGGGCTGAAGGCCAGGGATCAGGGTTTAACCCGCACTTCTCACCGCGGGGCGAGGGCTCGTCATTGTGGTGAGAAATGCAGGTTAATCCACACCAGCAAGCGGTTGTTGACCGGCATTTCGTGGTCCTGTTTCAGTTGCATGCCATTATCCGCGGCAAGGCTGTCGAGATCCTCGAAATTGCGGATGCCGCTGTGCGGGTCGCGATCTTTCAGCCAGCCATCAAAACGGGCATTGCTGTCGCTGGTGTAGCGGCCGCGGTAGTTGAAGGGGCCATAGAGACAAAAGACCCCGGTATCGGCAAGCACACTGCCGATCCCGGCAAACATGGCTTCTACCTCCGGCCAGGACATGATGTGGGTGGTGTTGGCGCTGAAGACGCCGTCGTAGCGGCTGGCAGGCCAGGTGCCTTTGCTGACATCGAGTGGCAGAGGAGTCAGCAGGTTTGCCAGACCGGCTTCCTCACGCCAGGCGTTGATGCTGGGGTGGTTGGTGACTACGTCACTGGTTTGCCACTCAAGATGCGGCAGGTGCTGTGCAAAGTAAACTGAATGCTGGCCGGTGCCGCTGCCGATCTCGAGTACCTGATGGCAACCGGCAAACTCCTCCCGGAGTATTGTGAGGATTGGGTCGCGGTTTTCGTCGCAGGCGGCGGAATACTGTTTCATGCACTGATCAGTCCCTGCTATCCGTCGTGGATAGCAGGGTCCTGTAACAGGTTCGGCAACCGTGTCTCAGTTAACCGAAATTTTCTTCGGTTGCGGCTTTTTCTGCTTCGGAATGACAACTTCCAGGACGCCGTCATTGACAGTGGCACTGATGTTCCCGGCATTGACCGTTTCCGGCACCGTGAACTGACGGACAAATGTGCCATGCATGCGCTCGCGGCGACGGTAGCCTTCTGCCTCTTCCGTCCGGTTCGTGGTGCGCTCACCCTTGATCGTCAGCACACCGTCATCCAGCGTGATATCAACAGCTTCGCGCGCAACGCCGGGGATATCGGCGGTCAGGACAAAGCGTTCGTCTTCCTCGCAAATATCGACAGCCGGTGCCCAGTCGCGTTCAACAGCGGCCTTGCGTGCACTGCGGTTACCTGCAAACAGTCGATTGACTTCATTATTGAACTGGTCAACCAGTCCATACGGTTCATAGCGTGTTAACAACATGTTACTGCCTCCAGATTGGTTGGTCAGAATTGACTTACTTCCTAGATAGGGGCAGACGTCGGGATTTCAAGGGGGGGTAGGTGTTTCAAGTGCGGGTTAACTCTCAGCCACACTTATTTGTCCCGGAGTGGTAGTCAGAGGTTCAAATCTCCTGGTTACGGCTTTACATACAGGCATGAAATCTTTGCTGTCAGGGGGGCGCAGCAGGCCAAACAGGCGTCTACTAGTCAATAAATAAGAATAAGTTACGCCATGTTAGTTAAAGTCTGTCTTTGAGTATGGCAATGAGCTCGGCATCAGACAGCACGATCGGGTTGGTCTTCATGCTGCTGCCACGGCTGTTGCTGACGATGCGGTCAAAGTCCGGTTTACCGATGCCATAGGCCGCCAGGCGCTTGATTTGAAGCTGTTCAGTCCAGTCTTCAAGCAGGCCAATCAACGCGGCGTGTGCAGCGTGCTGTTTGGAGAAGGTTTGCCGGCAGAGGATCTCGGCGACATCGGTGTATTTTTCCAGTGCATGGTTGTCAGGCTCACGTGCCTGCATGGCCTCGATATTGATACGGGAACAGGTCGCGACCAGTGTGCCGCATACCATGCCGTGCGGGACCGGGAAGAAGGCACCGAGCGGCGAGGCCAGTCCGTGGACCGAGCCCAGTCCGGTTTGTGCCAGGGTAATACCGGAGAGCAGGGCTGCGTAGGACATGGCGGCACGCGCTGCCGCCGAAGCTGCAGCATCATCATGCAATGGCAACAGTGCATCACGTGCAGCACGGATACCATCGATTGCCAGGGCATCGGTCAAGCGGTTGGCCCTGAGTGAAACGTAGGATTCGAGTAATTGTGTCAGTGCATCCATGCCATTGGCGGCGATCTGTTCGCGCGGGCAGGTGATCAACAGTTCGGGGTCGACCACGGCATATGCAGGAACCAGTTGTTCATCACGGAAGGACTTCTTGAAACCGTCATCACCGATGACACTCAACACTGCGTTTCTGGTGGCTTCGCTGCCGGTGCCGGCCGTTGTCGGTGCAGCAATAAACGGTACGGCCGGACCCCGGTAGGGCTTCTCCGGACCGACACCCTCGAGGTAGTCCATCACCGGATCACCGACACGCAGTAACCCGGCGATGGCCTTGGCGGCATCCAGCACACTGCCGCCGCCTATGGCGATAACTACATCGATATTGTCACCGGCATAGCCGGTGACAGCAGCGTCTACTATCTGTGGCGAGGGTTCGGTATGAATGGTGGTGTGCAGCCAGTCGAGGCCGGCCTGCTCCAGGCCTGCAAGCAGGGGATCCCAGTATGGTGAGGCCGGAAAGGAATGGGCACCGGTGACCAGCAGTGCGCGCTTGCCGTACCGGGCCGCGAGTGCCGGTATCCTTTCGATGGCGCCAGCCCCGAATTCGATGCGCGGAAAGCGGCTGATGGCGAAGCTCTGGATCATGAGTTCGGGAACAGGCCGTTATACGGGATTCCCTGGCGTGGCTCGGCCATCCAGTCGGCTACGGTCTTGCGCCAGGTCAGGTAATGTCCGGTCTCCTTGTGCGCAGCAGCATCTGCGGTTGATGTATACGCCTCGTAAAGGATGAAGTGGGTCGGGTCATCGGCTGACTGCAGTACGTCAAAGCGCCGGTTGCCCGGTTCCTGTACAGAGGCGGCATGATTGGCCTGTGAGGCCTTGATAAAGTCCTCGGTGTGTTCAGGTTTGACATGGACGTGTACCAGCGTGACGTACATGGGGATCTCCTGGCAGTGATTTGCAGGAGTAATACTAGCAACCCCGGCGGGTGATATACATGCCAGATGCCTTGATGGTTTTGTGGCAGGAGCGACTTCAGTCGCGTTTCTATCAATCGCGGCTGAAGCCGCTCCTACGCTACATTCTTTTCCCGTAGGAGCGAATTTATTCGCGATTGCTTTGCCTTCCATGCGGATATGCGGGACAGCCGTGTCATTGAACCTGATGTGATGTTTGTGGAAAACGCCGCACCAGTTTTTGCAGCAGCCTGATGCCGGCCATGCGGTTGGTAGATCTGCCGTAATGCAGGCCGAGCACGGTCGCCAGCGCATGTGCCAGCGTGGTCTTGCCGACACCGGGCAGGTCTTCGATCAGCAGGTGGCCGCGGGCCAGCAGGCAGGCCATCGCCAGCTGCAGTTGCCGGTCCTTGCCGAGGATGATTTCGCCCAGACGGCTGATGATCGCATCAAGCGTGCCGGGCGGGTTCTGGTTCCGGACATCAAGCACTGTGGGCATATCGGAATCCTGGGGTGGTCGGCATTAATGGTCAGCGGGACAGCGAATCGTTTGGTGAATTCCTGCTACAGCATGTACTCGGTCATGGTCGAGGCCGGCTTGAGGTGTGTTTGGTCTGGTAATATGGGGCCAT
>JBDLJX010000003.1:0-63328 GCA_039714155.1 Pseudomonadota bacterium
TCATCCGCCAGTCAGGATCGTGCTTGCCGCCGCGAGCGATGCAGTCCAGCTGGCTGGTGACAGCTCAAGCGAGTGGTACATGTATACCTACCGGATGCAACTCCTGAGCGAACAACAGGAGGAGGCGCCCGTCCTCATCTGTGGCGGCGCCTACAACTACCCCTTTTACGCCCGCTACCCCACACTTCAGGAAATGCATGATGCGCTGGGTGATTATGCAACCCTGACATTGCGGCGCCCCCTTTCCTGACCTTTTTTTGCAGACCCCTGTTTCGCGCCGCGTTTGTCAAAACCACACACCAGCCCGAAGGGGACAAATTTATTCCCGACACCGGGTAATAAATCTGTCCCCTTTGGCACTCGGATATAAGATATTTTACCAGTCATAACAATCATATATCTGACACCACCGTACGGTTTGGGATGACTGTCAAACCATTCCAGGTTATGTATTTTGACTCACTACTGTCAGCCCTCCGATTGACTGAGTGTGTATGGTGTGTATTAATGCGTAGCAGGGATGTGATTAAACGACTGGAGACCGAGGGCTGGATACTGATTCATGCAAAAGGCTCTCACTTTCAGTTCACCCACCCGGTAAAGCCTGGCCGGGTGACCGTGCCACACCCGAAAAAGGATTTACCTGTTGGCACACTGCGCAATATTTATCGCCAGGTGGGCTGGCGCTGGGGTCAGTAAGATGCGTTATACGGTTGTCATTCATAAAGACAAATCGTCGGATTACGGCGTGACGGTACCCGACTTGCCGGGTTGTTTTTCGGCGGGCGATACGATGGAAGATGCAATGACCAATGTTGTCGAGGCCATCGAGTGTCATCTGGAAGGTTTGTTGTTTGATGGTGAGGCCATTCCCGAGGCGCAGTCCGTTGAGGTACATCAGAAGAACAAAGATTTTAAAGGCGGTATCTGGGCACTGGTGAATGTCGATCTTTCCAAACTGGCCAGCAAGGCGAAACGGATTAACATCACGCTTCCTGAGCGTGTGTTGGCGTTGGTGGATGAGCAGGCGAAACGCGAGGGGGAGAGTCGTTCGGGGTTACTGGCGCGTGCAGTGCTGGATTATATCGGGCGGAACAAGGTGGCTTGATTGATATTCGTGGCTAAAGCCTGTCCCCGCGCTGGCGGGGGCCGCACCTACGGGGACGGGAAATTCCTGTTGGAGCGCCGGCCTTCGGCGCGATTGTTTGGACGGCATTGTGGTCAGGAGACCGCTCCTGCAAAGGCCCTGATCATCTAGACTGTGGGTATGCGTTACCTCGTTGCAAAACCCCGCTTCCGCGTCCTGCTGATAGCACTGCTGCTGAGCGCTTGCGCCTCGCAGGTTCCGCAGAACATCCGGCAAGCGCCTGCCGACACTCCGTCGCTGGAGCAGGTGCGTGAGAACGCCGCCGACTACCTGGGGCGGCCGGTGCGCTGGGGCGGTACGATCATCGAAACCGGGAACCGGGAAGACGCCACCTGGCTGACCGTGCTGGGGCGGCCCCTGAGCAAGTCCGGGAAACCGGAGTACACCGATGACAGCGCCGGGCGTTTCATCGCCATCGTGCCCGAATTCCTGGATCCGCAGGTCTATGCTCCCGACCGGCAGGTCACCGTCACCGGCACATTGCTGCGCACCGAAGCCGGCAAGGTGGGGGAATATCCCTATACCTATCCCGTTGTCCAGGCGGATGCCTGGTACCTGTGGCCCGAGGCAACCGAACGGCCCTACGGCTACCCGTATCCCGGGTGGTATGATCCCTGGTATTACGATTCCTGGTATCCGTACGGATACCCCTACCGCTACCGGCGTTGACCCGAATCCTCATGCTGCCGCGCTCCACCCTGCCAGTCATCCTGCTCCTGCTGCTGAGCGCCTGCGCCAGTGGTCCCACCTTCAATACCGGCGGGGTCGACCGCTCGCTGACACCACGGGACTTCGCCACCCGTCCGCAGATGGCCACGGGCAGGAGTGTGCAGTGGGGCGGCGTCATCCTGAGCACCACCAACCTGCAGGACAGCACGCAGGTCGAGGTGCTGGCCTACCCGCTCGACGCCGATGCGCGGCCGCAAAGCGACAGCAATCCGCTGGGACGCTTTATCCTCGAGCGGGCCGGTTACCTGGAACCGGCCACCTATGCCGAGGGCCGGCAGATCACGGTGGTCGGGACGGTGACTGGCACCAGGGCCGGCCAGGTCGGCGAATCGGACTATATCTACCCGGTCATCTCCGCCCGGCAACTCTACCTGTGGCCCCCGGGCCGGGGGCGCGATGGTGTTGGCGTTGGCGGCTATATCGGCATCGGCGTGGGAAGCGGTGGCAACTGGGGCAGCGGTGTGGGGGTTGGGTTTTGAATGGATCGCGGACGCGGCCCGCTTCTTTATATTATTCCCTCTCCCAGGCCCTTCCCGGCGGGAGAGGGGATGCACTGTTCCCGGACGCGAGGCAGTGACTCGGCATCATTTAATAATCCGATAACACGGCACATATTCCGTTACCGGCAGTTTCATGCGGTGTTGTGCGACGAACGACTTCAGCAGCGTATCCAGCGGGTCCATGATGCCGGCATCGCCGCGTATCTCGAAGTGGCCGTACTTCTCGATGGCACGAATCCCCTCGTCCTTGACGTTGCCGGCGACGATGCCGGAGAACGCACGCCGCAGGTTGGCCGCGAGTTGATGGCCGGGCAGGTCATGGCGCAGTTCCAGGTTGCGCATGTTTTCGTGCGTCGGGATAAACGGCTGCTGGAATTCCTGCTCGATCGTGAGTGCCCAGTTGAAGTAATAGGCGTCATCGCGCTGCTTGCGGTAGGCGCGCACCGCGGCGATGCCTGCTTTCATTTCTCTGGCCACACCCGCGGGATCATCGATGATGATGGTGTAACGCCGTTGCGCCCCGGCGCCGAGTGTGGCGGCGATAAATGCATCGATTTCCTTGAAGTAGTCCGCCGCACTGGCCGGGCCGGTAAAGATCAGTGGAAACGGCAGGTCGGCATTGTCCGGGTGCAGCAGCAGGCCGAGCATATAGAGGATTTCCTCGGCGGTACCGACACCGCCGGGGAACACGACGATACCGTGCGCGGTGCGCACGAACGCCTCCAGGCGTTTCTCGATGTCCGGCAGGATGACGAGGTCGTTGACGATCGGGTTGGGCGATTCCGCGGCGATGATGCCCGGTTCCGTGATACCGAGGTATTGCCCGTCGCGGATACGCTGCTTGGCATGGCCGATGGTCGCGCCCTTCATCGGGCCCTTCATTGCGCCCGGCCCGCAACCGGTGCAGGTGTCCAGGCCGCGCAGCCCCAGCTGGTAGCCGACCTCCTTGGTGTAGTCGTATTCCTTGCGGCTGATCGAATGGCCGCCCCAGCAGACCACCGTGCGTGGATTGGTGTTCGGGCGCAGGATATTGGCGTTGCGCAACATGTGAAACACGGCGTTGGTGATGCCTTCCGAGGACATCAGGTCGAATTTCGGGTTGGTGGTGATCTTGTCACTGACGTACACCACGTCGCGCAATACCGCCAGCAGGTGCTCGCTGATGCCCTTGATCATAACGCCGTCGACGAAGGCACTGGCCGGCGCACCGCTGACCTTCAGCTTGATGCCGCGTTCTTCCGGGATGATCTCGATGTCAAAGGATTGGTAGCGTTCCAGCAACTCCTTGCCATCGTCCAGTTCGCTGCCGACGTTCAGTACCGCCAGCGCGCAGTTGCGCAGCGTGGTGTACAGCCCGCCAGTACTGGTATCGAGCAGCTTGGCCACTTCGGCCCTGGACAGCACTTCCAGGCTGCCTTCGGGTGTAATCACGGCATCAACGGTTTCGTATTGCATGGTTTGTGTTTTCCGGGTTAGGGATAAACAGTGTCAGGGCACAATTTCTGCTTATAGTATAGTGCTGTCCCTTAACTCCCTCTCTCGGAAGGAGAAGGAGTTAACCCGCATTTCTCACCGCGGGGCGAGATGATCGCGCAGAGATTTGCACTTAAGGGGACAACCCCCTGTTCATCAAGGGAACTTCAATAGGCATTGTTGTGGCTGAGGTGGTCCAGGCGGGCCTGCTGGTCCTCCAGGTCAAGTTCGAGGTCAATGATCTCGTCTTCGACGCTGTGCATTTCCTGCTGCAGTTCGCTGAGATCGTGGAGGATCATCACCCGCTGATCGGCCTTGAGGCCATCCGCGATCAGGTCTGCCAGTTTTTGGGCCCTGTTGTTTTCCAGGTTTGACAGTGTTTGTTTACGGTTATTGATGCGTGAATGTGTCTTGTTGACCGCGGAGCGTGCCAGGTAGAGTTGCCGGCCGGTGTTGTAGGCATCGCGAAAATCATCTTCCAGTGCCGTCGGGCAAACGGCGGCAAAACCACGCCCGGCATTGCCGAGGCGGTAACCGTTGTCCGCCTTGCAGTACTGATGCAGGCCTTCCTCGCGGCCGGCGCGGTAGGCATCCAGATCCGGGACCACGGCATGTTTTGCGCAGTCCTTGCGGTACTCGCCGATCACGGCGGCGGACTTGCCGGCGACGCCGTCCTGGTAGCCGATCAGGCGCCAGTCGGCGAGCATGCATTCGTCCTTGTCGAGGGTGGCACAGCCTTGCAGCAGTACCAGTACGGCCAGCATGGCCCCGGTGATGAGTGGCTTGCGTTTGCGTGTCTCAGTCATGATATTACCTCCCCGGTTTGCCTGTCATTGCGCCGCCTGGCGGTCGCTGATTCCTTATATAGCGGCATGCTTTGAGAATTCCTGGAGTTGGTCCCGCCCGGGCGCGGTTGAGCATGCAGCACCAGCATGAAATGGGTTCTGTCTGACAATGAAATCAGCAGCTGGCTGACAGACACATATATCTCCATTGATTACGGTCTCCCCTTTAACCCGCATTCAATCCGGATTAACGAGCAATGGCGGATTGTGTTTCGCTGGCAAGCCGGCAATGCCTTCGAGGCCGAAGTGACAGACTATCATTGAGGTGTGGAACCATGAAACAACCGACTAATCCCTTTCATCCCGGCGAGATTTTGCTGGAGGAGTTTTTGCAGCCGGCGGACATTACCCAGACGGCATTTGCCGGGCAACTGGGGTGGACACGTGCGCGCCTCAATGAACTCATCAAGGGCAAACGCGGGATTACGGCGGAGTCGGCACTGGATCTGGCGGAGGTGCTGGGGACGTCGGCAAAGTTGTGGATGAATTTACAGGCGACGTGGGATCTGGACCAGGCGATGAAGCGGCGGGTGATGGCGTAGAACGATTGTCGGATTACACTGCGCTTCCTCCTGGCTACGGCACTACGTAATCCCGGATTGCGTTTCACTCCATCCGGGCTACGGTACTTCCTGGTTATCGCGCCTGCAAGGTGCTCCTGCATGTTCGCGGTCAGGTCTGCGCAATGTGCCGAGGCACGCCTGGAAGGTATGAGCAAGCTTGCGGAGGCCACCGGCCTGAATCGTGAGAGTCTGTACCGGATGTTATCCGGGAAGGGTGACCCGGAGTTGAAAAGCCTTGATCGGCTGTTGCATGCACTCGGTTTGAAGATTACCGTCGATGTTGACGAGCATGCGGCGTAATTAACTATTCGCGAGCAAAGCCCGCTCCTGCGGTTCTATTTTGAAGGGCGGTAATATTCGCGGCTGAAGCCGCTCCTACCCGTACATCTGACAATCAACGTTTAATCCGCGTGTAGGAGCGAATTCATTCGCGACCCGCGATCATGATCCATTACCTGTTCGCGGCTCTTTTTTGAGGTTGGTCAGACCAATTACCCGTCAATCCAGCAATCCTGTGGCGCCTGTTCAGCCTGTATTCAGCGAACATTGCCTATCCTGACTGTGAATCATGGAAAACAGGGCCTTGCTGCCCTGCCCTGGCACACAACCCAAGCAACAGGAGACAGACAATGAAACGCATAATGACTGTAGTGACAATCGGGATCCCGGCGCTGGCCTTTTCCGGGGCCGCCATTTCGGAACATGGATTCATTGGCAAGGCCAGGGTCATCAACGCCGAACCGCTGTATGAAACCGTTGAAGTGGCACACCCGGTCACCGAGTGCTGGACGGAACGGGTCACTCGCAACGAGCACCGGCACGGCGACTATCTTGCACCGATCGCCGGCGGCATTGTCGGCGGTGTGGTCGGCAAGAAGATCGGCAGGGGGCGTGGAAAAACCGCACTGACCATCGCCGGTACGTTGCTTGGCGCCTCACTCGGGCAGCAGTACAATTCATCGCACTCAGGGCGACGCCAGCGGGTTGAACACGTGAGACGCTGCGAAACCGTTGATCGATACGAACGAGAGGAGCAACTCACGGGCTATCGTGTAAAATACCGTTATGAGGGACAAACCTACTACACGCAGACCACCGAACACCCGGGCAAGTTCATACCGGTGCGCGTCAGGGTGTCGCCGGTTAACGGGATTTAATGCAACATTACACACCAACCAATGACTAACGGACGGCTGATTACCGGCTGCTTGATCCTGTTACTGGCCACTGGCCCGGTAATGGCCGCGCCGTTTCATCAGTCTCCGTTTTATTATCACCCGCTGCTGGTCGCGCAACGCGATCATGCCGGCAATGGCGGCATCAGCCTGGACGAGGCGGTCGCGCAGGCACGGCAACGGAACAAGGGCAAGGTACTGTCTGCGGAGACCATCCGTGTCGATGGTCGCAAGGTCCACCGCATCAAGATCCTGACGAAGAACGGGCGGGTCAAGCGCATCCAGATCGATGCCCGTAGCGGGAAGAAAATGAAACGCGGACATTGAGCCATGCATATCCTGGTTGTCGAAGACGAAACCCGCCTGCGCGAGCAACTGAGGGACCGCCTGCGTGACAGTGGCTACGTCGTCGAGGTGGCTGCCGACGGTGAGGAAGGCCTGTACTACGGCGAGGAATATCCGCTCGACCTGGCGATTATCGATCTCGGGCTGCCGAAGTTGTCCGGTATCGAACTGATCCGCCGCCTGCGCTCCCGGGACCGGCATTTCCCGATCCTGATCCTGACGGCCAGGGGCAACTGGCAGGACAAGGTAGATGGCCTGGAAACCGGCGCCGATGATTACCTGGTCAAGCCGTTTCGCTTCGAGGAGCTCGAGGCGCGTTTGAATGCCCTGTTGCGCCGCGCATCCGGCTGGTCGAAACCGGTGCTGGACTGCGGACCGATTTCGCTGGATACCGGCAAACAGTCCATCACGGTCTCGGGCAATGCCGTGGAACTGACCGCCTTTGAGTACCGGGTGCTGGAATACCTGATGCTGCACGCCGGTGAAGTCATCTCCAAGACCGAACTGACGGACAACCTCTACGAGCAGGATTTCGACCGCGACAGTAATGTACTGGAAGTGTTCATCGGACGCCTGCGTCGCAAGCTGGACCCGGATAACACCATCAGCCCCATAGAAACACTGCGTGGCCGCGGCTATCGGTTCCGGCTGGAAGCCAACGCCGGCTGATGCGTTCGCTGCACAGCCGACTGCTGCTGGCTGCATCCCTGGTTCTTGCCGGCTTCCTTGGTGCCACCGGCCTGGCGCTCGACAAGGCCTTTCGCGTCAGTGCCGAGGCCGCCATGCAGGACCGCCTGCAGTCTCATATCTACGCCCTGCTGGCCGCCGCGGATGAAGATGACAACGGCCGCATGACCCCGCCACAGGAGCTGCCGGAACCACGCTTCTCGAAACCGGATTCAGGTCTGTATGCGGTCATCACCAGCGGCAACGGTAAACCGCTGTGGCACTCCACCTCCCTGACCGGGCGCAACATCAACGTGACGGAACAACAAATGCCCGGCAAGCGCCACTTTAGCCGGCTAGCCCGCTCGGGCATGCAACTGTATGCCCTCGCGCTTGGCGTTGCCTGGGAAGACGATGCCGGCACGGAGGCGTTGTACACATTCACCGTGGCGGAAGATACCACGGTGTTCCAGACGGAGATCGACAGTTTCCGTTCTACCTTGTGGCGCTGGCTCGGCGGCATGGCACTGGTGCTGCTGCTGGCGCAGGGTGTCATCCTGCGCTGGGGCCTGCGGCCACTGCGGACGGTTAGCAATGACCTGCAGCAGATCGAAAAAGGCCGCGCAGACCGTCTGGACGGACACTACCCCAGGGAACTCACCGGCTTGACCTCCAGCCTGAATTCCCTGATCGAGCACAGCAAGGCGGTACAGATCCGTTACCGCAACAGCCTCGATGACCTCGCCCACAGCCTGAAAACACCACTGGCCATTTTGCAGTCCAGCCCCCCGGACAGCAGTCGCAACCCTGATACCAGCCACGCCCTGGTCAGGGAACAGGTGGAACGCATGGATGAAATCATCAGCCATCAATTACAACGCGCCGCCGTCTCCGGCCGGACCACACTGGCCAAACCGGTATCGGTTGGCAAGGTCGTGGAGCGGCTGGTGCGCTCCCTCGACAAGGTGTACCGGGAAAAACAGCTGACGGTTAACCTGGAACTGGACCCGTCAGCCAGCTTCACAGGGGACGAGGCCGACCTGACGGAGGTCCTCGGCAACCTGCTGGAGAACGCCTACAAGTACTGCCACCGTGCGGTCCGGGTGTGCGTGCGGACGGGCCCACACACCGACGGTGTCGAGATCAGCATCGAAGACGACGGCCCCGGCATTGCAGCAGATCAGGTCGACACCGTCCTGCAACGCGGCAAACGCATGGACGAGTCGATTCCCGGTCAGGGCCTCGGCCTGAGCATGGCCAGCGAAATTATTACCGTGTATGGCGGGCAACTGGCATTTGCTGTCAGCCCCCTGGGCGGCACCCTGCTGCGGGTCAGTTTCCGCGATTGACCCGGTAGTCAGTTCTTCACAGGTCGGGTTAGCCATGTGGGAGCGTCGTCGCCTACAGGGATGTAGGTGAGGGGCGTGAGCAGGACGCGGAAGCTTCCCCGGCGCGAATCGCGGCGAGACGCCGCTCCCACAGTAAGAATATTCTTTCAATAATGAGGGCAACCTTCACCGCATTGGTGACAGGCTGACGTTCACTGGTATCCGCTCACCGGGGTCGTAAGACAACCGGGTGGTCTCCGTCTCACCGCCATAGCGATAGGTCACCCGGTAACCGCTAATGTGTTCGCGAGCGCGTTGTTCAGTGACGTTTCTGCAGCGGTGCTGTTGCTGCCACTGACGAACCTGATGCCGGATATCCTCACCGATGGTCGCCGCGATGTCGTTAAATTCCCGCGCCGTGGCATCCGGTTCAGTACATACCCGGCGTGTGATCGGCTCATAGCGTGTTTCCATGACAGGCTCTACGTTCAACACCGGCGCAAAGGCCTGGTATTCCACGGCGTGCGTGAAGCCGCTCATGAGCCAGACAAGCAACAGGACCTGTATCTTCATTCCGGTTCTCATTGGTCTGCTCCTGTTCAGTTTGCCGGATGCCTTGATGGTTTTGCAGTAGGAGCGACTTCAGTCGCGATGGGTTGTTAATAATTCAGCCAGTTATCGCGGCTGAAGCCGCTCCTACGGTTGCTGTTTGTAATTATGTGAGACAGCAGTAACACTGCATACATAATCAGTTTCGTGTGCAACATTTATCCAAACCCCATCTTGTCGAGCAACTGCTCTCCACTGCTGCGCTCGGCCTCGTCGGTATACTGCATCACTACATCAAAGCCACCTTCCGGTAGCCGAAACCAGTCCAGGCGCAAGTTACCAAACCCGGGCTGCAGCCGGTCAACAAAGGCGGCCGCACGGTAGGGACGGGAAAAATGGATGATGAACAGGCGATTCTGCCCCGCATAGCGTTGCCGTGCCGTGCCGCTGCGTGCCTTGCCGCTGCCGTTCAGGACATACTCAAGATGCCGCAGGATATAGGCGCTGTACCAGACCGCACCGGCCGGCAAGCGCCCCCCGGACACAGGTATCCGTGAAGGTCCGTAATTATAGGCCGCCAGGGTGCGGTACCAGTTGCCATCATAGCGTTGCTGCAGTTCCTTCAGGTAGCGTGCACCGGCATCCACATTGGTACAGGGATCCAGCACCTCGGACAGGCGCTCCAGCCCCAGGTGTTTCGCCGTAGCGGGCCAGAGAATCTGCATCAGGCCGTAGGCATTGGCCTTCGAACGGGCCCGCGGTTTGAAATCACTCTCGCCCCTGGCAACGGCCAGTAACAGGGTTTCCGGCAGGTCATGGGCAGAGGCCGCGCGACTGAAGCAATGTGCATAGGGAAAGTCCAGTGCCGGCGAGGTTTGCAGGGCGTTCGTCGCATAGGTCTGCCAGCGCGCTTCCGTTGCCAGGCGATCGATCGAGGTATCCGTTTTCGCAGCTGCTGTGGTGGTCCACGACACACTTATACAAAGTATCAGTATCGATGGATGCCGCAGCATGGCTATTCCAGTTCGAGTCCGGTTATGGTCTGAATATGCTCGACCAGCACCTGCCGTTCCCCGTCATCCCGGTAACTGAAAACCACCTGATAGTTTCCCGGGCTTTCATTCACCACTTCCATGGGCACATCAGTCGCCAGGGCCAGGCGTCGTGCAAAGCCGTTTGCCGCCCACTCGCTCCGGAAGGGACTCCAGACCCGATAGCGGGACCCCGCCATGTCGCCACTGCGATCATCGGTTTCCTGGGCAGCCACGGACTGATTCCATGACTGCGGGTCCAGTGCCAGTTCGTTACCGGTAGCATCAGGCTTGCTCTCTTCAGCCGGGCTGGCAGTGTCTGTAACCGGAAGTACCGGGCTGTCGACAGCATTGTCGACCGGTACATCCTCTGCCGGTGCCGGTTCGGTAACCCTGCGGTCTGTATCCGCCTCACTGCTGACGACTTCCTTCACCAGCGTTGGCGAGTTGCCGGTACTCAGGGCCAGCAGGAATACCCCCGACATCAACAAGGCACCGACCAGAAATCCTATAGCCCGCGTCATGGCAACCGCCTCGCCGTCCACACGGCATGGTCGCGGTTCGCCGCGATCAGGCGGTCAAGCCTGTCCAGCCACGGGTCCCGGTCTTCAGCATCACCCTGCATACCCGCAGCATTGCTGCAGGCATCGGGCAGGTCCTGCAACAGCTGGCGAAATTGCCGTCCCGGTTCGGCGCCACTGACGGCAATGGCATAGACCGTTGGCCAGTCGGACGACTGAAAACGTGCCTCGGGAAACCGGTACGCATGCCTGCCCGGGTGTGCCTGTGCGGGGGCCGTCGTGTCACAGGTAGCGGACAGTTGACTGATACCGTCTTTGGTACCATGCGCAATCACAAACACCGCGTCGGCCTGTTCGACGTCCACTTCCAGCACCGGGCAGCCGTGCTGCCCGTCGCTGCAACTGTCACGCCAGGCACCACTGTTTGCGTGCCGCACCAGTTCCATGCGGGCAATGCTCGGCTTCATCCTGCTGCTATCCCGAGCCACGCTGCGTTTGCCGGGATGGCTGCCGGCGGGCGGGAGTCGAATCCAGGTCGCCGTGTCCATGCCGGCAAGGTGGTCGCCGGAGCCCCCGGGATGCAGTATGACCCAGACCTGGTAAAGACCCGGCTGAATCATGTGGCTCTCGCCGCGCAGCACGAAGTTCGCCTGCCGGCCTGCATCGGTCACCTGTACCTCCCGGTAACGCGACAGGTTATTGCCGATCAACTGCAACAGGGTACGCAGCTGCGGCTGGTCAGAGGCAAGCTTGTCTACCTTGATTTTCAGGTCTTCCACATCCTGTTGCCGCAACAGGCAACTCAGGTTGTTGGCCAGGTAGGTTGCGGCCAGGTCCGGCTGGCCGGCACTGAAGGGCAAAACCCTGAGACCCCGCAGTGACTCATCGGTACGCCGCACTTGCAGGGCGCGCAACTCGTTACCGGTCAGACTCCCCGACCAGTGCTGGCTGAATCCGCTGACCCATTCACCTGCCTGCACATCCAGGGCACGCACCGATACGCGGAACTGTGCCGTTGCCGTGCGTGCAATCTCGATGCCGATAAAATAACTGGCATCACGACTTCTGCCGCACTGTACCTGGTCCAGCCGGCGGTGATGTCGGGCTTGCTGTTGCTGTGGTTGCCAGGGCACGTGTACGCCGGGCGTTTGCAGCAGGCTGTCCATGAGCCGGTCACGCATGCTGCGCGTCAGGCCGTCGATGTCCGGCTGTATATCGTCGCCATCGAGGTGCACGATAATCACCGGCTCGCCCTTGAAGCGCGGGTGCTGGCCAAGTTGTTGCGACACGTAGGGTGCAAGTTCGGTATCCACCCAGTCTTGCAGTGTTGACGGTGTGCCGTGCACGGGACGCAGCGGATTCTGACTGCAGCCGGCGGTCAGCAGCAGGAGCAGTAATGCAATCAGGGCATGGCGCCTGGTTATCACTTCTCACTCCTCCAGTACCACCTGGCCGTCGCTACGGATCACCAGCGCACCACCCTGCTGTCCCCGGGTGAGTGAGGCAATGGCCGCTTGTGTAGCTGCTGGCAATTGCACCCCCCAGACAACGGTGGACTGCCCGGGGCCGTCTGCCGTGTTTTTCAGGCTGTGAATGTAGTGTGCCGGCACGGTCAGCGCCGACATCTCGTGAAACCATCCTGGCAATGACTCTGGCGCAACAGCCGGCCTGCCCGCATCCATCGACAGGCGCCAGGCCTGTTGATTGGCCATGCCGTACAGGCTGACGCTACCCGCCGCGACCAGTCGATCGAGTGCGGCCGCGGAGGCAAAGCGCAAGCTAAACCCCTGCCTGGCGGGTACCGGTTTTACTGCGGGCGCTGCTGGTGCTTGTTTCTCGATCACAGACTTGTCCGGTTTTTGCTGTGACCGGCGCTTGATTGCCTCGATTTCCTTGCGGCTGTGATCCAGCTGCACCTGTGTGTCCAGCAGTCGCCCACGGAGTTCGTCCAGGTCCTGTTCTTGCTGCATCGAGGCCTGTTCGATATCGGCCAGCAGCTTGCGTCCCTGCTCAAGCTGCCGGTCCAGGGTGTCCAGCTGCGCTTCGAGGCGGTTGCGTTGCTCGCGTGCCTGTTGTGTTTGCCCGGCAAGCTGTTCAAGCTGTCGTTGCGCAACAGTCAGAACATGCTGCGTCCGCTCCTTTGCTGATTTCAGTGCCTGCAGTTCGACCTGCAGTTCCCGTACCTGTTGCTGCTGCGCCCTGATCTCCTGCCGTATCCTTGCCGCCTGCGGAGGCTGGGCGGGTTTGTCCGGCTCCTGTACCGGAATCCCCTGCACCAGTGCGAATATGGCCATCAGGCACAGACCGATGATTGACATGAAGCGCATGACATCCGTTTGCAGGGCATCGGTATCTCTCCCTGCCGCACCGGCGGCAGCTGGATACTTTGCATGTCGGCGCCGCTGCATCATTGTTCTTCCTGTAATGTGTACGCCGTGCTTCCGCGTGTGCCAGCACCGTCGATAGACTCGCGTATATCACTGAGCAATGTTTCAACCCGGTTGGCGTGGTGTTGCTCCTGTGCCTCGTAATAGCGACTCAGCCGGGTTCCCAGCAGAGAACTCTTGATGACACGCATCAGGTAACCGCCAATGCCGCCGACGATGGTGGTTGTCAGCGCCGTCAGGATGCCGCCCTCCACCAGCCGCTGCAGCACGGCATAGGCACCGGCTTGTGTCGCCACCCCCGGATCACCGAGGGCATACAACAGCGCACTGCGCATGCCGATCGCGGTCCAGATCACGCCGATACCGAAGAACAGGCTGGTCCAGACATCGTTCAGATGCTCGAGCTGGCTGATCTCATCCTGTGGACGGTTGTCATCGAGCCGCTGTTGCAACGTCCGCAGGCTATGGATATACAGGCCCAGGGTGATGCCGAACGGCAGTATCGATAACCCCAGGTTGCGCCGGCTCCACTCAAACAGCACCTGGATCCGGGGCGCCTCGAGAATGGATATCGAAATGACCTCGAGCACGCTCAGCAGGTACACCGCCACCAGGCCGGTGATGAAGCTGAGCGTCATGCCCAGCAACATACCCTTGAAAAAGCCGCGATCCCTCAGCTGTTTCATCGCCCATTACTCAATCGGCCCACAGGCCTCGCAGGTGGCCTCCAGCACCAGTTCGGTCTCCTGATACAGGTTGCTGGCGCGGGTGTAATTAAGCCGGTCCGCACTGATCTTGAGCAGGCCCTGCTCCTTGTCGGCCAGTTCCCGGTTCATGTCACGCATGACATCGGACTGGTGCGGGCAGGTTTGTGCACAGACACTGTAATCGCTGACCAGGGACACGTACTTGATACCAAAATAACGGTTATAGAGTTCCCGCGCCTGCCGCTTGCTCAACAGACCTGTGTCATTCGACCACAACAGGAAGTCGCTGAAGCTGGCCTTGTTCTCCTTTTTCGGGTCGCCTTCCGCGATCGTCAGCAGGCGCTGGAAGTAGGCATCGAACTCATGTTCGCAACCGGTTTCCAGATCGAAGCGGGCGGCACTGATGGCACGTTCCAGGTTCGGTCCCTCCGGCAGGCTGCAGGCAGTCGCGTGGGTGGGATTGCTGCTGCAGGCGGCCAGTGACGTGGTGATAGCCGCCACGGTAACGAGTCCGGTCAGTTTGATTTTCATTGCTGTGTTCATGCCTTTTCTCCAGTTCAGTTGCTGTCACATTTGCAGGGCACTTTCATAGCCGTGGTCGGCCGGCCCGGCGGGCGGGATGGCCATCGGCATGACGTCCAGTTCTTCACCGAACAGGATGGCCTTGACGCCGGCCACCACTTCCTGCATCTCCGGGGTAATGGTCCCGAATGACTGGTTAAGCTGTTCCATCAGGGTTGCGCGGCTGATCTCTTCGCGGGTACGTGCGATCAGACTGGACGTCTCCTGCATATCGAGATAGATATCCGAGGCAATCACGGCCAGTGAGGAATTGTTCTTGCCACCGGAACGCGACACCAGCTTGTAATACTGGCTAAAGCGGGCACTGAGCCGCATGCCCGAGCGGCCGCGCAGTGATGGCTGACTGGCAGCGGCCGATTTACCGGACTCTGCCCCTATCAGCAGTTCCTGCAGGGTCCAGGACGTTTTCTTCTGGCCCAGTTCCTTGCGAATGCGCTTCTCGAGACTGGACGAGGTGGCATTCACCGCGGTTTCCATCTCCGGCAGCTTGTCTGCCATGATATTCAGCATCTCGAGATAACTTTTTCCGAGTTGCCTGGCAATGCGCTCGCAACCGGGATCACCTTCGTTGCCTTCGCACTTGCTGCCCAGGTAAAGCTTTTGCTGTTCATCCAGCTGGCTGATAACGCCCTGCAGCCCGGTTTCCATCTCCGCGGCGACATTGCCGGTATGCTTGATTTCCTCCAGTACGGTGGTCGGAAACAACTTGATAGTCGGTGCAGTCGGACTTGCATAAGCGCCCACCGGCAGCAGCAGGCAGCCGGTCAGCAGCTGTTTGAAAAAATTCCGTGTGCCTTTCCAGTCACAGATCGTTGCAATCTTCATTGGGAGCCCCTCCTTGCAGTCATTGATATCATGATTTACCTTGAAGCCTTCGCGGCCTGTGTTTGTGAGGATTAATATAGGCAAGTGTTCCTGAACAGAACCTGAATGGCGCTGAAAAAAGGCTGGTGGTGACAGGCGGGAGCGCCGGCCCCGGCGTGAAACACGGCTGGAAGACGCTCCTGCAGGTTATCAGCATGTACAGGCTGGATCAGGCCGGCAGGCCGCGTAATCCGGCAGTAATTCCGGGCCTGAACGAGCGGATGCCTGAATTTTGCTACAATCAGGACAGGAGAATAATGAAAAGCGATGTCGGGCCGATTACATTCCAGTGACTAACAACTCTTCCATATCGGGGATACAAGGACTTCTGGCAATACCCCTGTCGTTGTTGCTGCTCTCGGCCACGGTATTTTCTTCCAGTGTGTTTGGACATGCCGGTATTCAGGAGGAGATCAAAGAGATCACCCGGTTGATCCGGCAAGACCCGGCGAATGCGCAATTGTATTTGCAGCGCGGCGATCTATACCGCATTCACCAGGACTGGGATCATGCGCGGGAAGATTTTCACAAGGCACTGCAAGCGGGTACCGATGATGCCAGTGCCGAGACCGGTCTGGGCCGGACTTGTTTTGACCAGGGCTTGCACCAGCAGGCGCTTGCGCATCTGAACCGTGCGCTGGCCCTGCAACCGGGCAATGTGCGTGCGCTGGTCACCCGGGCAAAGACCTGGAGGGTGCTGGGCAAACCGCTTGCCACCGCCGCGGATTACACGCGGGCCATCCGGCAATTTCAGTCACCCCGGGAACCACTGCCCGAGTATTATCTGCAACGTGCCCGTGCATATGCCGCGGCAGGCGATCCACACATCGGCCAGGCCCTGCAGGGCCTGGATGAAGGCATGCAGGTACTGGGCAATATCCAGACCCTCGCACTTTATGCCGTGGAACTCGAAACACAGCGCGGCAATGTCGAAGCGGCGCTTGAGCGTCTCGATACCATCCTGGCAGGTTCGCCGCGCAGGGAATCCCTGCTGCTGCAACGCGGCGACATCCTGCTGGCGGCAAATCGCAACGCGGAAGCACAACAGGAGTTTCTCGCGGCACAGGCGGCAATTGCTGCCCTGCCCCTGCAACGCCGTCACACCCGATCGATGCAGCAACTGGCAGCGGCACTGACTGGCCGATTGCAATCAGCAGCACAGCAGGATGATCATGCACAGTAGGCCGAAATACCGGCGATCCGCGCTGCTGCTGGCGCTGCTGCTCTGGCCATTCTGCAGCCTGGCGGCGCCCCAGGTGCTGGTGCAGGCCGGTTCAGCGAACAAGTACCTGGCCAACAGCAGTGACCCGGGGATCGGGCTGGACTGGACTGTAAAAAACTACCCCCCTGAGTCAAGCTGGGACGTGGGCAGCTACGGCATCGGTTATGAAAACGACTCGGGCGCACAGAACCTGTTTCAAACCACGGTACCGACTAATACCCGCTCCCTGTATACCCGGACAACATTTACAATCACGAACAAGAACAATGTCACCAGTATGTTACTCGGCGTGGACTACGACGATGGTTACGTTGCCTGGATCAATGGTACCGAGGTGTTCCGTTCCGCCTCAATGCCCGGCGGCACGCCAGTCTGGAACTCAACCCCGGCCTCGCATGAGTCGAGTAACGGCTCGAGCCCCAATTATTCACCGTTGCAGGATATCTCGTCGACCGCCATTCCGAAGTTGAAGAACGGCACCAACACACTGGCTATTGCTGCCTACAACCGTTCCGGCTCTTCCAGCGACCTGGTACTGGTTCCACAGCTGTCCATCAATGACAACGTCACGCGCGGCCCGTATTTGCAACAAGGCACACCCACCAGCGTCATCGTTCAGTGGCGGACTGCAACGGCAACTGACAGCCGGGTCCGCTATGGCACCGCACCCGGCAATCTCACCAGTGTTGTCGATGTTGCAGGCAGTACCACGGAACATACGGTCACGCTGAGTGGTTTGACGCCGGATACCACTTACTACTATTCCATTGGCAGTACCACCGGGGTGTTTGCCGGTGATGATGCCGATCATTTCTTTCTGACATCGCCAACGGCTGGCACGGCCAAGCCCACCCGCATCTGGGTGTTGGGTGATTCCGGTACGGCGAATGCCAATGCACAGGCCGTTGCCGATGCCTATGCAAACTTTACCGGCAGCACCCACACCGACCTGTGGCTGATGCTGGGTGATAACGCCTATAACGACGGGACCGATATTGAGTACCAGGCCGCCGTATTTGATATGTACCCGGAGATGCTGCGCAAGTCCGTACTGTGGGCAACACTGGGGAACCACGATGGCCATACGGCGGATTCTGCGACACAGTCCGGGCCGTATTACGATATCTTTACCCTGCCGAAAAATGGCGAGGCCGGTGGACTGGTCTCAGGGACAGAAGCCTATTATTCCTTTGATTACGGCAACATCCATTTCATTTGCCTGGAATCCCACGAAACCGACCGTTCGCCCACCGGGGCAATGCTGACCTGGCTGGGCCTGGATCTGGCGGCCACAACGCAGGAGTGGATCATCGCCTTCTGGCATCACCCGCCTTATACCAAGGGCAGTCACGATTCCGATACCGAAACCCGGTTGGTGGAAATGCGGCAAAATGCCCTGCCGATTCTGGAAGCAGCCGGTGTGGACCTGGTGCTGTCCGGGCACAGTCATTCCTATGAACGTTCTTTTTTGCTTGACGGGCATTACGGCCTCTCGGGCACCCTCGCGAATTCCATGAAGATTGATACCGGTGATGGCAAAACCAATGGCGATGGTGCCTACAAGGATGTGTATGACGAGGCCAATCCGTTTCAGGGTGCTGTCTATGTCACGGCGGGCAGCTCCGGCAAGACCAGCAACGGTTCGCTGGACCACCCGGTGATGGTGCATGCCTCCCTCAAACAGCTTGGTTCACTGGTGCTGGATGTGAACGGCAACCGCCTGGATGCCACGTTTGTGAGAGAGAATGGCAGCGTCGATGATTACTTCACCATTCTGAAGGCACCGGACAATTGCCCGCTGGTGGCGAACCCGTCACAACTGGACACCGATGGCGACGGCCTCGGTGATGCTTGCGACGAGGATGATGACGACGACGGACTGAGCGACAGCTTTGAACAGGGCATTGGTACCAATCCGCTATTGAGTGATACCGACGGAGACGGGCTGAGTGACTTTTTTGAAGTGAATTTTGACAATGACCCGGCCTACACACCCGGCACGGATCTCAATCCCCTGCTGGATGACACGGATGGTGATGGCCATGCCGATGCGGCCGACCCGATTCCACTGACGTTTAATTTTGACGATGGTGATGTGGCGCCCAGGGACAACCCGGATGGCAACATCAATGCCGGCGATTATGTCGTCATGATGAGGATCGTGCTCGGACTGGTGACAGCGGGTGATACCGAACTGGCACATGGCGATCTCTATCCACCCGGCGCACCTGACGGCGAAATCGGCCTCCCGGACATGTTGCAACTGTTGCAACTTCCCGGCTTGCAGGAATAAAGATATCGGGGACCGGCCCCGATCCCTTAATATCCTTCGGGTTATGCCGACAGTGGTTATGTAATATTCTGTTAACTGGCAAATCAGGTGTAAAAACCGGGTATTAGGGGGCTGTACCATTAATATTTTTGGAGGTTATTCATGAAGTTATCATTTATCGGCTTGATTCAGGGAATTCTCCTGGGATGGGCGTTTATCCCGGCCGGCGTACTGGCCTGTCATCCGGGGCAGGATGGTTGCCTGGGTTGTAATGACGAGGAGTTGCCAGTATGTCTGCAGGCATTTGTGATGGAAGTATGCGAGAACTCCGGCAATCCGGCCACCTGCGACAGCCGTCGCGTCTACGATGATGCGGAACGCCATGTTCTGACCAACACCGGCAGACATATGTCCCGCATACGCGCCATGGTCCGGAGCTCCCGCAAGTACCAGCTTCACTGAGGCGGGGTATCCACAACAGTTCCTGCAAGAACTATCCATACCAATCAGCCCACATTTCTCACCACGATGACGAGCCCTCGCCCCGCGGTGAGAAGTACGGCCTGCAGGAGCGAATTCATTCGCGATGGTGTTGCATGAATATACCTGCAATGTTCTTTCGCGGCTGAAGCCGCTCCTGCGGGATAATATCCATCAACAGGTAATCATGATGACCGCGGTGGCAAGCCGGTGTGTTGAGTGAGGATTTTCTTTCCCCGGGTACGATGCTGGTGGGCGGCGGCGGAGTTCTTGCGTCGGGGTGACTTGTAGTCTTTCTTCTCTTGTGGTTGTTCTTTCGGAATGAGCTGGTGTTCACCGTTGCCAATGAGGTCGGTACGCCCCATCCCCTTGAGTCTTTCGCGAAGCAACGGCCAGTTGTCCGGGTCGTGGTAGCGCAGGAAGGCCTTGTGCAAATTGCGCTGCTCCGGGTCCTTGACGGATTCCACAGTTTCGCTCTTGTAGCCAACTTTCTTCAGCGGGTTCTTGCCGGTATGGAACATGGCGGTCGCCGTGGCCATCGGTGACGGGTAAAACGCCTGCACCTGGTCGGCACGGAAGCCGTTGTGTTTGAGCCATAAAGCGAGGTTCAGCATATCCTCGTTAGTGGTGCCGGGGTGCGCAGCGATGAAGTATGGAATCAGGTACTGTTCCTTGCCGGCTTCTTTCGAGAACTTCTCGAACAGCTTCTTGAACCTGTCATAGCTGCCGATGCCCGGTTTCATCATTTTCGACAACGGCCCGTCCTCGGTGTGTTCCGGGGCGATCTTGAGGTAGCCGCCGACGTGGTGGGTGACCAGCTCTTGCACATATTCCGGGTCTTCAACGGCGAGATCATAGCGAAGTCCCGAGGCAATCAGCACTTTCCTGACGCCCTTGAGCTTGCGCGCCTCGCGGTAGAGTTGCGTCAGTGCCGAGTGGTTGGTGTTGAGGTTCGGGCAGATACCGGGATACACACAGCTCGGCTTGCGACAGGCGGCCTCGATCTCGCGGCTCTTGCAGGCGATGCGGTACATGTTCGCGGTCGGCCCGCCAAGGTCGGAGATGACACCGGTGAAACCCGGCACCATGTCGCGGATCTGCTCGATCTCGTTGAGAATCGATTCCCTTGAGCGGTTCTGGATGATGCGGCCCTCGTGCTCGGTGATGGAGCAGAAGGTGCAGCCACCGAAGCAGCCGCGCATGATGTTTACCGAGAAACGGATCATTTCCCAGGCAGGAATTCGTGCGCCCTGGTATGACGGGTGCGGTACACGCGCATACGGCATGCCAAAGATGTAATCCATTTCTGCCGTGGTCAGCGGCACCGGTGGCGGGTTCAGCCAGATATCCCGGCCGTCATGGCTCTGTACCAGCGCCCGCGCATTGCCGGGGTTGGTCTCGAGATGCAGCACACGGCTGGCATGCGCGTACAGCGCCCTGTCGTTGCGCACCTTTTCAAATGATGGCAGACGGATGACGGTCTTGCTGCGGTCAAGTTTCCCTGGCTGTGTGAACTCAACGATCTGTGCCCCGCTCTCGTCGATGCCATATTGCTGTGTATTGCGGCGCTGCTTTTCGCAGTCGGTGATTTCCTGCGTATTGATATAGGGATTGACAATCCGGTCGATGCGCCCGGGCCGGTCGATGCGGGTGGAGTCGATTTCCTGGTAGCCGTCCGGGGTGTCGTGGCGGATAAAGGCGGTACCGCGCACATCGGTAATTTCCTCGATGACCTCGCCCAGCGACAGACGCTGCGCAATCTCGGCGATGGCACGCTCGGCATTGCCGTAGAGCAGGATGTCGGCGTTGGCATCCAGCAGGATAGAGCGGCGCACCGTGTCCTGCCAGTAGTCGTAGTGTGCGATGCGCCGCAGGGAGGCCTCGATACCGCCAAGCACAATCGGCACACCCTGGTATGCCTCGCGACAGCGCTGGCTGTAGACCAGCGAGCAGCGGTCCGGGCGTGCCCCGCCCTGCCCGTCCGGCGTGTAGGCATCGTCCGAGCGTGGTTTGCGATCAGCGGTGTAGCGATTGATCATGGAATCCATGTTGCCGGCGGTCACACCGAAGAACAGGTTCGGTTTACCGAGCGCCATGAACGGGTCTTTCGAGTGCCAGTCGGGTTGCGCGATGATGCCGACGCGGAAGCCCTGTGCCTCTAACAGCCGGCCGATGATGGCCATACCAAAGGACGGTTGGTCGACGTAGGCATCGCCGGTGACGATGATGATGTCGCAGGAATCCCAGCCGAGCATATCCATCTCCGCCCGCGACACGGGCAGGAATTTACTGCTGCCGTAACACTCGGCCCAGTACTTCGGATAGTCGTACAGGCTGGTGTCGGCCTTGGGGACAGGGATGGCGGACATGGGGAATACAGGTGTTTACAGGGATTTTACAGGAAATCCGGTTCTATGACCTGTAGCCCGGATAAAATGCAGTGAAATCCGGGAATACTTATATACCCAATCCCGGATTACGTTTCACTCCATCCGGGTTATGGCACTTTCGCAGTTATGGGACAGCAATCGGATTGCCTCCGATTACTTGTCCATTCGATCAGGAACCCGGGGCCTCATCTGGCGGTGACTCTGACGCCTTGATGCAAGCGTCGATGTATTCATCCAGTTTGTTTTTGGCAGTGTGGTCGAGACTCTGGAACTCGACACCGACATGGAAGCGGTCCTGGGCAAGGCGTTCGTAGTGCACCAGCTGCACCTTGTCCTTGATGATGGTGGCGTGCTGGCTGCCGGCCTTTATCTTGAAACAGATCTCGAGGATGACGTCGTGGACAGTACCCGGGGTGCGCTGCTCTTCCGGTATCAGTGCATTGATCAGTTGCAAACCGCACTGGAACTTCAGCCCACCGAGTGACAGGTTGAGAACGCGTGCCGAACCAGGGCTCTCGCCCGGCAGGCCGGCTTCGCAGGATATGTCGGTTTCAATACGCCGGTGGCGACGGTTGATCCTGAGGTGTTGTTCCGTTGTATTGTTCAAGTGCAATCTGGCGGGTTGTTATCCCTGCGGTTGACCTGTCCCTGCCTCGTGGCACAGGCCCCGGTTCGTCTTCGAATCAGGGCCGAGAATGTATGCTTCGGCCAGGCAAAGGTCAAGTGCGAGGCGTTTTTCCCGCCTGACGCAGATAAATTTTCCGATCAAAATTAAACAGCTGTCAAATTAGTCAAAAATACACCAGACAGACTGGTCTATCTTTAATGCCTCATTCTTCAGCCTGCTGTTCTTCCAGTTTGATCTGCTGGTAGATCTCTTTCCTGTGCACAGCTATTTCACGGGGTGCGTTGATGCCGATTCTGGCCTGGCACACCAAGCACGGTGATGCTGACATCATCATCTAGCCCGCACTTCTCACCGCGGGGCGAGGGCTCGTCTTCGTGGTGAGAAATGCGGGCTAGCATCAGGGTCTCCCCTGTCCTTCGAGTAAGTATCAACACGGGCGGGGCCTCCTTATCGCTTCTTTCGCTCCTGCAGTAAGATTTATTGCGATGATTGGATAATTATCTCTGATTCAGGCAGTTAAAGGAGTCTTCAGAATATCGGGGGGCAGCTCGTAACCGGCCTGCTGCATGGCATCGAGAATCATGCCAACTGTCTGGTCAACCGTGAACCGGTCAGTATTGATGGCCAGATCGAAATTGCTGCAGTCGTTGGCATCCACGCCATAGAGTGTCTTGAGGTAGTCGGCGCGTTCACTGTCGACCTGTTGGACACGCCGCTCGGCGGCATCCGGATCGAGTCCTTCACGTTCCCTGATACGCGCGGCACATTTTGACAACGAGCCGATGATCCGTACCCGGAAACAGCGCTTCGGCCCCAGGATCAGGTGCGCACCGCGACCGACGATGACACCACCCTTGGCGGAAATATTGAGTATCACCTTGACCAGGTGATGCAGGTAGCGTTCCTGCGAATAGCTCTTGTCACGAAACAGGTCCTGCCACCAGTTGCTGTCGATGTGCTTGATCCGTTCATCCAGCACCTTGACCAGTTCAACATCGACATTGGCACGCCTGGCGACTTCCTGCAGGATAATACGGTCGCAACAACGCACACCGAGCCGGTCGGCCAGGGCCTGCGCCGTTTCCTTGCCAAGTGCGCCACAGCCACGGGATACGGTAACAACATAGGTGGCACGGCGGGCTGCGGCTGCCCGCTCCTCGGTTGCCTTGCGCTCAGCCGCAATTTCCGAGCCAACCAGCGCCTCAATCAGTCGTTCTGCACTGCATTTCATCGGGTTAGTAGAGCCAGTGAAAATGAAAGTCTAGTGTAGCAAATCCGTCTGCCTCTGACAGGGGCGTCAATGGTTGTATGGAGGCAAAAACAAAACGGCCGCCAGAGGCGGCCGCTATTGCGTATTGCATGTATTACCAGAGAGAGAGTAAGTTCATTGTAACTTCCCGCTCCGGAGAATCTATTGTACTGAAGTACAATCTGGCCGGGATCAACCAGTGGCCCTTCAAGCTGATAACAACGGCTACAGAACCAACACAGCTGAGTGCCGGTTTTTTTATTAAATGGCCACGAAATCCACGAAAGGACACGGAAAAATGTCTTTAAGGCTTTTATCCTTCCGTGTTTTTCCGTGGATTCCGTGGCAATAATATCTGTCTTTTTCAGGTTGAAAAAGTACTAGAATGAATGCAGGCAACGCGACAATCCGGTATCAAATGACTCCATTGCACTGCATCCGTCTGCTGGCCCTGCTCCTGTTTTGCTGGGCTGTGGCTGTCAGTCCGGCAGCAGGACGATCGGTCAGCCAGAGCGTGACGGTTGAAGGCGATAACTGGTTACTCAGGATCCCGGCAGGCACACGCCTTGAGGTGTTGAATGCCAGCCTCGATGGCCCGCGCCTGATGCACTTCCTGCCCAACGGCGACCTTGTTATTGGTTCCCGCTCCGGCAAAGTCTACCGGCTGGTGCCGCCCTACAGCCATGCAGAGGTACTGGTAGAACTCAGCGGCTATCCGCACAGCATTGTCTGGCGCAATGGCGAGTTACTGATTGCCCGGACCGATGGCCTCTACCGGGCGCCCTACACTCCCGGTCAACAGACCATTGAACGGGATGCCGTCAAACTGCTGGTGGCCTTGCCCGGTGGTGGTGGCCACAACAGCCGCACGGTTGCAATCGGGCCGGATAAACGCATCTACATTGCGCTTGGCATTAGCGGCAACTGCCCGAATGAATATCTCGATAACAGTTATCGTTTTGATGATCGCCGCGGAGGGGTGTTTGTTGTCGATGAATCCGGCAAGGAACCAAAGCTGGTGCCATTTGCTTCCGGCCTGCGCAATCCGGTTGGATTCGACTGGCATCCACAGACCGGTGGGTTGTATGCCTCGAATAACGGCCCCGACCACCTTGGCTATGAACAACCACCGGAATATTTCTCAAGGCTGACCGCGGGGTCGTTTCATGGCATGCCGTGGTACCAGTTTGATGGCAAGCGTATCAACCGCGACAGCTGTATCCGCAGTGACCCACCACGCCGGGATGTGACTGCACCGGTGGCCACTTTCCCTGCACGGAATGCCCCGATGGGAGTGACGTTTGTACCGGAAGGTGCGCTGGGTAATCGCTACACCGGCAACGCCATTGTCGCGTTGAAAGGTTCCTGGGGCACGAAACCCTCCGGCGGCATGTTCGGCAGCAAGGCGACACGGCGACATCCAAAACTGGTTATGGTGGCATTCAGTAACGGCAAAGCCACGGGTGAAATACGTGATCTTGTTACCGGCCTGCAGCGCCCGGATGGTGAACGCCTGTTACGTCCGGTCGGTGTTGCTTTTGGCCCGGACGGTGCACTGTACTTCACCAGTGATTCACATCTGGAAGGTCTGTTCCGCTTGCAAGTTATCCATTGAAACGTCGCTTTGCACTTTCATAATGGTTGCATGATAAAACTGCGCAGTAGATGCGAAACGTGATGCTTGCAAAACCCGATGAATAATCGTTTAATGGGAAGTCCTGGGCCGCTGGAAGCGGCCTTTTTCTTTTTGAAATCAAGTGCTTCTGTGTCATAATCCCGTCATGCTGGTATTTCATTATCGAACTCGGGCAGCCACCGGGAGGATATCCATGTAAGTAGTCTCAACGCGCATACCCCGGTAGATCAATTTTGCATTCATTTACGAGAGGGATTCCGCATGTCAAAACACACGCGTAGCAGATGCAAGTTGACCAGCAAGAAAGCACGAAGGCGTACAGACAACGAGTTAACAAACCACGACGGCGTCGTTATCGATATCAACGCCTTCGCCTCCCACCCCCCCGATAAACACCTTTCGCATTACCAGCATAACAATCACCCGATCATCCAGGCACGCAACCGCGCCCAGGGTGAATACATGGCGGCGATCAACACTCACCAGTTGACATTTGGTATTGGTCCTGCCGGTACCGGCAAAACCTTCTGTGCCACGGCAATGGCCGTGCAGGCATTCGAACACCGCCAGATCGATCGCATCATTTTCAGTCGCCCGGCGGTTGAGTCCGGCGAAAGCCTCGGCTTTCTGCCTGGCAAGGTGCAGGAAAAGCTCGAACCCTGGTTCGGCACCTTCCGCACTTATCTCAATGACATGCTCGGACGCGGCGTGGTTGACTGTGCACTGAAAAACGAACGCATCGTGTTTGAACCGCTCGCCTACATGCGCGGCAAGACCTTCGAGGATGCCTTCGTGATTCTCGACGAGGCGCAGAACTGTACCCGCTTGCAGCTGAAGATGTTCCTGACGCGCATCGGCGAACGCACCCGCGTGATCATCAACGGTGATACAAACCAGAGCGATATTGGTAATGGCTCGGGACTCGTGGATGCCGCTACACGATTACGTGGCGTCAGCAACATTCACGTGCATGAGTTCGAGTGCGGCGATATTGTTCGCAGCAAACTGGTGCGGGATATTATCGAGCGTTACGAGACGGGCTGACTACATAGCCCAATAAAACGTTCACATTACAAATAGCAGTTGTAGGAGCGACTTCAGTCGCGATAGCTAACTAAAATATCCAAACCCGTCGCGACTGAAGTCGCTCCTACTACAAAACAATCCATGCACTGGTTTTACCTGACCCTGTTATCGGCCTTCTTTCTGGCCACGGCGGACACCGTAACCAAGCGTTACCTGTCACACTACCCGGCCAGCGAACTGGTACTGGTGCGCTTTGGTGCCTGTGGCGCATTGTTACTGCCGCTGTTGTTCCTGCAACCCTGGCCGGCCCTGCCGGCGCCATTCTGGGGCTGGGTGGCCGCCCTGCTGCCCTTCGAGATTCTCGCCATGTGGCTGTATATGAAGGCCATCCGCAAATCACCATTGTCACTGACCCTGCCCTACCTGGCGTTTACCCCGGTCTTCAATACGGTGACCGGCTATGTACTGCTGGGCGAGACCGTGACACTACAGGGCTTTTCGGGAATTGCACTGGTCGTGTGCGGGGCCTGGCTGCTGAATCTCGATGCGCTGCGCATCGATCGCGGCTGGAATGTACTGTCGCCCTTTCGTGCAATCAGCGATGAGCCCGGTTCACGCCTGATGCTGATTGTGGCAGCGCTCTACAGCCTGACCTCGGTCATGGGCAAGGGTGCACTGCAGTATGTGCCGCCGGGTTTCTTCGGCCCGTTTTATTTCGTGCTGCTGGGACTGGCGACAGCCATCATCTTTGCCCGGCGCGACGTCAAACCCTGGCAGGTGCTGACCCGACACCCCTGGGCCCATCTCGGTGTCGGGCTGTTCATGGGCCTGATGGTGCTGACACATTTCTATGCCATTCAACACGTCGAGGTCGCCTACATGATTGCCGTGAAACGCACCAGCCTGCTGTTCGGCATGTTGTACGGGGCGTGGCTGTTCAGGGAAACCGGACTGGCATGGAATTTTGCAGCCGGTCTGTTGATGGTGCTGGGTGTCTATCTGATTGCGGGCTGATAAAAAACCTGATGGTTCTTCCAGAATAATCCGTGTTGCCAACTTCACTTTACGGTTAATGATTTCTTTTTTTTCTCCCCGACATCTTCCACCTGCCAGCTAATCCGGATATTGAGCCGGTTGTGATTCTCTTCCCGGGTAGCGGTAATCTTGAGGTCCAGCAGACCCTCAGGCCTCATGGCAATTTTTTCATTCTCATCGCTGAAGGTAATTTTCCCCCTGGCAATACCGCTGGTGATGGACTTCAGAATATCCTGAATGGATTTTTCATCCTGCAGTGACTGGTGGCGGAAACTTCTTTTCCCACTTCTCATTTTTTACATATCCGTTGCCAGCATTCCCCGTTAACTGTGTCAGGCCCGGGAATGACAGTTTAGTGACTGATTGATGCCGGTTCAAAAACCTTGATATAAGGATAGTCGGTACTGATCCCCATCACCAGCCCTTCGGGTCTGAAGATAGTGACCGCCGCCCCTTGCCCTTCAAGCCCCTCTTTTTCCCTTGAGTTGCGGTCCAGCGTGGTATCGCATTCGAAATTGACGATGCCTTTCCTCAACATAACCCGCTGTCCATGCAACAGGTTACGATGCCCGTGAACAATAGCATGCACACCGCTTTTTTTTCTGAGCATCCTGACACCATACCGGGTCAGGGGCATGTCTACCGGACGATACTTGGTGCGAATAATATTGGCCATGGGGCCATAGTAGAAATCAAACGGGTCCCTGTACATTTGCCTCCGGAATTTCCGGTTGAGATGTTTCATGCCTTTTTCACTGATCAATTTCGCCATTCGGTCATCAATACCGGCGTGGACAAAAATAAAAGAACCTTCACGGCAACCAAGCTTCATACGTTTGTAAAACCACGCGTATTCACCTTTTGAATGTAAAAACAACTCCTGCCATTTCCTTGCAGCAGCGTACACCATACGCAGGGACAACCCTGCCTTCTCGCAATCCGCTTCGAAATTCTCAAGCTTCTTGCGTAATCTCTGCACCTCACGCTCGATCGTCGAATCCGGCATCGCCCATACAGCCTGTTGTGGAAACTCCCGGAACCAGTTTTTCGAAGGATAGAGCCGTCGCCTGCATTCACGGCTACCCGGCACATCGTGCAATGCATCTTTTCCCTGCAGGTACCGGTCACGAATCTCGGTCAGGAAAGGAATCACCTTGGGCCCCATGCGAATAAAAAAATGGTCGATTCTCGGGTCCGGCTCCATCCCGGCTGCCTTTATTCCAAGCATCATGCGGATATCATGATTACCGGCCAGCAGTTGCACGTCACCACCGCGATCAATCAGCAGTCGGATGACACGCAACAGTCGCAGTGCGCTTGGGCCCTTGTCAAAACAGTCGCCGCCGATAAGAAAACGCGCCTTCCTCCCGGCCCTGGTGAGCTTGAAATCCTTGTCTCCTGGCCCGGTTTTTTTCACACCGCCAGAGGCAACCAGTGAGGCGATAAAGGCATCGGCATCGGCATGCAAATCGGAGATGAAATACACGGTCCGTTTCGGCCATACCCATGGCTCCCGGCCGATAGCCTTGCGCATTTCCTGCACATAGGCAGCACTGTGGTATTTGTCTTTTCTAACGGAAAGCTGTTTGCCCAGCATCCAGACCTGTCCCTGCCCCGGGAGGCTGGCCTTGATCCAGGATTCTCCCCTGTAACGCGGCAGGTATATATGTGAATTCTCCAGCTGCATGACCTGTTTCCCGCCTAGTCCGTGAAGCTGCTCTGTATGGTGCGCACCTTCCAGTCTCCCCCGACATGGCGCCATTGCCCCCCGGGAAGATATTCGATCATGACCGGCCGGCAATGATGCATGCTGAGCTGCCTGAGTTGTTCAATCCCGAGCACACCAAGATGGTACGCCGCATGACGAAAGGCAGCACCATGGCCCATGAAGATCTTTACACTGTCGTACTTTTCGCGTGGCAGTGCAGCCATGCATTGTGCCAGGTGTCCAGCCACCCGCTCGCCGGCCTCCAGCAGGGATTCGGCACCCTGTAACGGCAGACGGTAATGACTGTCCGCCTTCCAGTCATCAGGCGGATCGGAAACCCGCGGATCCTGCTGCAGGACCGCCTCGATCTGTGCTGTCGTGAGGTTGGCCAGGCAGCCGACACCTCTTTCAGCCAGCTCGTCATAACTCTCGATACGCAGCGTGGATGAAACCAGGTCGGCAAGCCTGTCAGCAAATATCACTGCAGTCTGCCAGGCACGAAGCATACGGGATGAATCAATGGAGGGTACCAGGGTCCAGTCATTCCGGACGATCATGTCTTTCAGGGCTTGCGCACCTTCCTGCGCCCGGGTTTCTCCTTCGCGATTGAGTGGATACGGTTGGTGGGCACTGGGGGTATCCGGCAACTGCTGATAATCGCCATGTCGGATCAGGGCTGCAATGATTCTACCCATATTTCAGAGCATAGCTGCCAGTTTGATAACCAACGGCCGCAGTTCCTCCTGCTTCAGCTGACTGGCTGCCTTTTCCGGGCTCACCCACTGACGCCCCCGGTGGCGTTCCTCCCACTCCTCATCCGGTATGACACGGGTTACTTTCATTGGATATACAGCCACGGTACAGGTGGCGCCCCACTTTTCACATGTGTAGCTGCCGAGCGCGGTATCCGCAACCTCCCCTTCGATACCCGCCTCTTCCATTGCTTCCTTTGCGGCTGATTCCTGTGGTGAAAGCCCCGGGTCCTTGATGCCTTTCGGGACCACCAGATGATGTTGCTTACTGGACGCTATGACCAGTATTTCCGGTTTCCCGTCACGCATACGGTATGGAATCACGGATGACTGGGTATAGTAGTAAGCGGGCCGGTCACGCCAATCCTTGCCGTCCGGCGCCGGGTAGGGAAATTTCTTCGGCAACGTTTCAGGACGCGTAATGGAGTCAAGACGGGCGCATCCGGCGATCAGTGCACGCCAGTCAGCCGGCATCTTTAATCTGGCCAGAGTCGCTGTCGGCAACAGTTTGCCATCCTCCGGCGCCGGAACCGCTGCGCTCGCCAGCCAGACAAGCAACTCCTCCAGCCCCGGGTTATGTCCTACCAGCATGACCCGGCCCGCGGTATCCGGGCAATCACCGAGTACCGCAAGCAATTCATCAATATCAGCTGCGTAAATACGCTTGTCCTGCTGTATCCCCTCGTCGCCCCTACCCATGGCCTTGCAGGCCTTCTGGGCCGTGACCAGCGCACGTTCCGCAGACGATGTGACAATAAGGTCAGGTACCATTTTCTGCTGCGCGAGCCATACCCCGATGCGCTGGGCACCCCGTTTGCCGCGGTCCTTCAGCGGGCGATGATAATCATCAACGCCGGTATTCCAGTCGGACTTGCCGTGGCGCAGCAGCAGCAGTTCACGTGTCATGATCATTTAAGCTCCTGTTATCCGCTCAGACCAGAATGGCACTTAAACTTAAGCACATGCTACTCATTCAGTCTGAAAAAGAATCATATTATCGCCACGGAATCCACGGAAAAACACGGAAATATAAATGCATTAAAAGACATTTTTCCGTGTCCTTTCGTGGATTCCGTGGCCAATTGGATATTTATAATAGATGACACCAGTTGAGTAAGCAGCCTTCGCTCAGGCCAGTATCTCATGCAAACAGCACTCTGACAGGGCGGAAAAATCTACCCGCCCCCTGGCCACATAGACAGCAACACCTTCAAGTGCATCCAGATAGGCGGCTTCATCAAAGGCTGTCGTATCTTCCAGGAAGGTGCCATCCGGATACTGGTAGAACGGACCGGGAGATTTCATCAAGGCACCCAGCAGGTCACGGTGTGCTGCCAGATCCACCTGCTCGACTTTCAGCTCCGTCTCACTGCCACGCTGCCAGTCAAGTATCAGGAATGCCTCCAGGGGAGCCTCCGTTATGATCCGCCCGGGTCCGTAGACCCTGTCAATATGTACATCGTATTTTTCCTCGAGCTCCCAAAGCTCTGCACCTGGCAACTGCAGCAGCGCCTCGCGCTGTTGCGCAGGAATGAGGCTGTGCAGTTTTTGATTATGGACGATGGTACCGGGATTGATGCGCGGTAATTTCGGTATTCCGCGCGCCAGTATCTGGCCGGAACCGGCATGGATAAACAAACGATCGTTGGTCAGGTAGGACACCTCGTCATTGTCCAGCAGATGCAGCATCAGGGTAGACTTGCCACCACCGGAGAACCCGGCAATGCCGATGCCCTTGCCCCGGTAGACCAGCCCCGCTGCATGACAAATCAGCCAGCCCCGGTGTTGCAGCCAGTTCATGTACTGGGAGTTGATGAAATTGATCACCTGGTTGTTGTATTTCAGGCACGGACCAGCGGCGATCCGGTGACGCTCACTTTGCAAAAAAACCATACCGGTACGCACCTTGCGAACCAGGCGTCCGCCCGGCAGGTCCGCATAGGAATCCTTGCGTCCGGTCTTGCCCGGCTCGCGTTTCCAGTCGATAAAGTCGATATCCAGCTCGGGCGCATCGCGTTCAATGGCAATGATGTCGACGTCCGGCGTCATTGCCTCGCTTGCGACATGCGAGAAATAATCGGCAAGGTCTGCCAGCAGTTCCGTGGAATTGGAGCGCAACCTCAGCATACATCCATCGAGCGCAAGATACAGTTCATCAGCGCACAAACGTGCTTCACCCTGCAATGCGCTCACGGCAGATTCTTCTGTGTAGCCCATCGTCGTGCCCCTCTCTTTCTCATGCCTCGAGTTGACGCAGCACATGTTCTGCATACAAACCGGCGGCATCGATGCCAATCCCTTCGAGCGCACCACGGAAACCCCCGAATGCCGAGACTTCGAAAACAATCGGACCCTCATTTGTTTCGGCAACATCGACCGTGGTGAAGTCCATATCAAACAGCGCCTGCGCCTGTTGTGCAAACTCTATCACCGCATCCGGCGGTGTATGCGCGGCATACCTGCCGCCACTGTGTATGGTCGTGTTCCAGGCATCGTCCCTCGACACCCTGGCATAGCTGCCGAGATATTCACCATCCAGGAACACCATCCCCAGGTCCCGGCCTGGCAGGTCGATTTTCTGCTGGATATACATCATGGGATTGTCCACCTGAAAGGCGCGAATCTCACGCTCGATCTCGGCGTGGTCCCGGTGCGCGTCGATCACACACATGCCACGTGCCTTGGTGGAATACAGGGGCTTGAAGACCGCACTGCCAAAATCCTGTACGGCCGTTAGCGCGGCCCCGACATCCTCGGTGACCCGGGTTGCCGGCATGGGAATGCCGGCGTTACGCAGGGTTACGGTACAGCTCAGGCGATCGATCAGACGCAGGATATGCTCCGCCCGGCTGAAGACCCGGACTCCGGCCTGCTCGGCCACGCGCAGCAGTTCCAGGCGATCCAGGGTATTGGGGTTGTAGCTGGCACTGATCTTTTTGACAATCAGGGCATCCAGCTGACACAAATCCTGATCCTGGAATAACAGGCGCTGCCGTTCCAGATCGAGGCTGACGCCAGCCATATCGATCACCAGCCGGTAGCCGGTCCTTGCCGCAACGGCATCGGCCAGGGTTTCCGTGGACCATTTCCCCGCTATGCCGATAACACCGATTTTGTATTCAGCCAATGAAAATCTCCTTGACCGGAACACGAAACGATGCCGGATCCTTCAGGTCTGCAGCCAGCACCTGCTCGAGCAGGTAACGCGCACGCAGGAACATGGCGCGTGCCAGTGACTTGTCAAGGATAAACCGTGTCGATGTGGCAAACGAGCGCGCCAGCCCCAGGGCCAGGCGCAGCTCAAAGGTCCTGTCACCGGATTTCCCGGCATAGGCCGCTGCAAAACGGTAGAAATCCTGCGTCAGTATCAGGATACGTTTGCGTAGTGGTGCGTCGAAAATCTGCAGGCGGTAATTGGACACCATAAAAACCGATACATCCTGTACATAGTCCATGTAACGCGAACGATGCAGGTCAATGAAATTGATTTTCTTCTCCAGCGGGTCGTAGATGATGTTATCCACATTGAAATCGCCATGGATATAGACTGAAAATGGCGCCCTGATCCCGGCTTCGAGACGATGCGCCTGCTTCAGCAATGCGCCAAACGAAGCAACGGATTTGCCACAGATACAGCAGCCATCCTGCCGAAACTCCGGATGGATGGTATACACCTCCTCCAGGCGCCTTGAGAGTTGCCGCATGTAACCGGCGGCAACCGGTTTGCCGGTACGGGTCTCGCGCCATACCTTTCCCAGGGTACGGTTCAGCTGCTTCAGGGTCTGCCTGAGCAGACGGGTCGGCTCATGCAGTAATATCTGCTCGAATGTCTGTCCGGCCAGATGCTCAATCAATAACGAGGCAGACTGCCCGCGCTTGTGGTAGGAAAGAATCCTCGGCGCCAGACCCGGGTATATTTCCTGCCAGCTGTTCAGGCCCCTGCGCTCCTCCCGCAACTTGCGCTTCTTGCCGTCCTTGTAGATGGCTACATAACCGGTATCTTCCTGGCCCGTTGCGCTGATACCGGAAATGCCGCTGCCTGAACGGGTTTCCGCAATCGGCTCGACCACCAGGTCTGCAGAGTTATTTGCCGTATCCAGCTGTTCCATTGAGGCACGCAGGGAATGGTAGCGATCAATGTTGATGGGCTGCCCCAGATTGGCGGATATAATGGCTTCGCTGATATTAAGCATGGCATCCCCCATCTGCTCAATGCCATGGACCAGGAACAGTCCCGCCACCAGGTCTTCCGTATGTTTCTTGCGCTTCAGTCCCGCGGTGTATTTTTTTACCAGTTTTTGGCTGGCCTTGTCCAGGCTCGGCTTGATCCGGCCGATCTTGAGGGCCAGCCGGGTGTCATTTCGACGAATCGCAGGTTCAATCCGGTCAAGTCCCCTGCTGATTCCGCCCAGCATGGTTTTACAGGTGCCGGCGCCAGTGCAACGCCTGTTTTGCAGCTGATCCAGTTGCTGGATACATTCACGGCACAAGCCGGTGATACGTTCCAGGTCTGTCGCAATGGATTCAATGGCCCGCAGTGAAGCAATATCTGTACCTGATTCGCCGGCCTTGATGACCTGGTGGTGGCAGCTGTCGTGTATCCGCAGCATGAGATTATAGGCATAGCCGCTGCGGTCAAGAATACGCCGGGCAACGCTTGCCGAGGGGGTATCAAGATAGGCCTGTAGATTGGAGACCTGGGACCCGACCTCGGCAATCAGGAAGCGGAGATTGTTGCGTATATTCTTCGAAATTCTCATTACCAGTCGATGGTCCCCAGATAGACGGTGCCTGTGCCCTCGCTGGAATCCGCCAGGTACGGGGCCAGTGACCTCGGGTAAAGCGGCATGCCCGCAAGCTCGTCCAGCCTCGCCCAGACTACCTCTACCTGGTGCTTGTCCGGGTGGTGGCCGTTTATGGGCGCATAGTCATCAGGAACCGTGCACGCGAACAGAAACTCGACCAGGTGACGTGTGCCCCCGGGCGGTGTGTCCCGCGGCTTGAAACAGTCTGCCACGCAGACAAGTTCGCGGATTTCCACCCGGGTGCCGATTTCCTCCATGCATTCACGGTGCAGCGCCTGTTCCAGGGTCTCCCCGGGATCCTGGCCACCTCCCGGTAATGCAAACCGCTCACCCTCTTCATAGCCATCCTTGCGCAGCAGCAGGATGTGATTGTCCTGCAGAATCAGTGCGCGGGCAGCATTGCGTATCGGTGGGATAATCGATTCCATTGGTCCACTGAAGTGGTTATTTTATTGCAATACCCAATCATACCAGTCAAATACCCGTATTATTGATAATAACCTGTGTAAACCAGCTTCACCCGGGAGCCTGTATCAAACAGGTCCACAAACGATCCTGAATGACTAAACGGACCTGACTGTGCCAGCACATAACCCCCTCAGAATCACCCGTACTGTACGAATACCTGACCGGGTGCGACTCAGTCGCTATCTGAAAACACCCGAACTGGGACCACGCATTTTGTTTTTCAGTGGCGGCACGGCCCTCACCGCTACGAGCCGTGTTTTAAAGCGCTACACGCACAACTCCATACACCTGGTCACCCCCTTTGATTCCGGTGGCAGCTCGGCAAAGCTGCGACAGGCCTTCTCCATGCCATCGATTGGCGACCTCCGCAGCCGGCTGGTAGCCCTCGCAGATGAAAACATTACCGGCCATCCGGAGGTTTACCAGTTATTCACCTATCGCTTTCCCGCCGATCAACCGGCCCGTGACCTGTTGGCCAGGCTCGACCTGATGAGCAGGGGCAAGGAACCGCTGGTGGCAGCCATCTCCAACCCCATGCGCCGTCTCATCCGCAACCAGCTGGGTTATTTCCGCAAGGCGATGCCGGATGATTTCGATCTGCGTGGCGCCAGCACCGGCAACCTGATTCTTGCCGGTGGCTACCTGAATAACCACAAGCATCTGGACCCGATCATTTTCCTGTTCTCGAAGCTGGTCAATGTACTGGGCACGGTACGCACCGTGGTCAATGATAATCTGCACCTGGCGGCAGAGCTGGAGGATGGCAGTTACGTGACCGGCCAGCATCGGCTGACCGGCAAGGAAGTCGCACCATTGGGGTCCCCCGTCAGCCGGCTGTTCCTGTCCAGTCATCCCGACAAGCCCGTAGCCGCGAAAGCGGAAATGCGCAAAAAGAACCGCAGACTGATCCAGCAGGCAGAGCTCATCTGCTACCCTCCCGGCAGTTTCTATACGAGCCTGATAGCCAACCTGCTGCCGACAGGAGTTGGTTCAGCCATCGCCGGAACCGATTGCCCGAAAGTCTACATTCCCAACCTCGGGCAGGACCCGGAACAAATCGGTATGACCCTGGACAGTTCCGTACGGACCCTGCTCGATTACCTGCGTGCCGATAACACGGACAAGTGTCCCAACGGGAAACTGCTGAATTTTGTGCTTATTGACAGCAAGCGGGGCAAATACCAATCATCACTGTCAACCCCGCTGATGCAGGAAGCGGCTATCCGGATCATCGATACCCGGCTGATCAGCAAACACAGTGCGCCTTATTATGATGCTGAACTGCTGGCTTCGGCCCTGCTGTCCCTGACATAGGGGGTTGCGCTGATTGGTGGCAAGAACCTGCCCGGTTTCCAGGCAAGACATTTACAATACGAAATTGCCCTAGCCCGCACTTCTCACCGCGGGGCGAGATGATCGCGCAGAGATTTGGATTCACAGCGCATTTTCTGAAGGAGCGGAATACGGACTGTATTTCCGACTGAAGAAAATCCGCTGTGGATTCAAAGATCAAGTGAGGGCTCGTCATCGTGGTGAGAAATGCGGGCTGAGTCCGATTCCGGGAGCGGGAATGATGAGTATCTGGTCACAGGCCAAAGATCTGGCAGCACAAACGCCCGGCGATCGGAATCGATATGTCGATTTTCTTCGTGCCGTGTCAATCCTGGCGGTAATCACCGGCCATTGGCTGATTGCTGCTCTTTATTACCATGACGGATCGCTAACCCCGGGTGATCTGCTCGTAATTCAACCCGATACGCAGTGGTTGACCTGGCTGTTCCAGGTTATGCCGATATTCTTCATCGTCGGTGGTTATGCCAATGCCGTCTCGCTGGAAAGCGCACGCCGACGCGAGATTGGTTATGCGGGTTGGCTGGCAGCGCGCCTTAATCGCCTCGTTACACCGCTGCTTGTCTTGTTGCTGGGTTGGGCGTTACTCGCGGCAATATTGTATTTCTCGGGCGTCAGTGGCGATGTTACCCGGCTCGCATCCCGGGCTGCTCTGATCCCAACCTGGTTTCTTGCGATCTATATCATGGTAGTCGTACTTGCCCCGGCAACCTACATCGCGTGGCGGCGTTGGGGTTTTGCCTCGTTTTGGGCGCTTGCGGCAGTCGGCGCCCTCGTCGATATCGCCTTTTTCGCGGCTGATCTTCAATGGCTGGGCTGGAGTAATTACTTCTGGATCTGGCTCTCCGTTCACCATCTTGGATATGCCTGGCGGGATGGCCGCATGGGTAGCCCGGCGCGGCTGTTGACTTACTCAGCGCTCGGCTTGTTGGCGCTGGGGTTGCTGGTTTTCAAAGGGCCGTATCCTTTTGCGATGGTGGGATCACCGGACGATGGCTTAAGCAACTCACTCCCGCCGAAAATTACGTTACTGATGCTCGGCATTTCCCAGTTCGGTTTGCTCCTGGCAATTGAAGGTCCGATGCGACGCATGTTGTCCGGCATTCGTGTTTGGGCTGCAACGGTATTGATCAATAGCATGATCATGACCCTCTATCTCTGGCACCTGACCGTAATGGTGATCATCGTTGCACTGGCTTACCTGGCAGGGGGTCTGGGGCTGGGACTGGAACCGGGGAGTGCCGACTGGTGGGTCACTCGACCGATATGGATAGCCGTTCTTTATGCCGCGTTATTGCCGGTAACCTTGCTGTTCTCGCCGTTCGAAAGACGTGCGCGCGCCGCTGACGCAGCAGTTCCGGCAACAGCGAGGCTGGTCGGTGGCGCCGCGCTTCTTTGCCTTGGCGTTGCGCTACTCGCCCTTTTTGGATTCGGAAGTGCTCCGTTGCCGAGGCTTGATATTGCTGCATTCCTGATGGTAGTTGCAGGAGCTGCAATCAGTGGTTTACTGCCCGGGTTCAAATAAGATCTGAAGATCGGGGCATTTCCGACAGTTGTGTGAGCCGATTACAGGATCGGCCGGCTTGCGTATATAGTTGCCCGAACCTAACCCGAAAAATTCATAAATCATGCGCAATCTCGCTTGTCTCTTGACTCCACAAGGAATATTTCCTCGGTCGGCCGTAATCACCGATACGCCACTCCCTCGAAAATTTCCTTGTGAAACCAATATCCTGCGCGATCTTTGCGCAGATTTATGAAATTTCCGGGCTAAAGAGGGGAAACGCCGGAGTGCACGACAAAACCGACAGGTCGAACACAAACCTCGATCCACCGAATCGGGGAGGGTCGGGCCAGGGTGTGTCGTCCACCTACGCCATCGGCGACGTCCAGGGCTGCTTCGATGACCTGCTGAGGCTCCTGGAGAAGCTTGACTTCGATCCGGACGTCGACCGTCTCTGGTTTACCGGAGATCTCGTCAACAAGGGACCCAACTCACTGGAGTTGTTGCGCTTCGTGCGCGGCCTCGGCAACGCCGCCATCAGCGTACTCGGCAACCACGACCTGCACCTCCTGGCCGTGGCCGCCGGGGCGGTCAAGATCCGCAAGAAGGACACTATCGCCGAGATCCTCGACGCCCCCGACTGCGAGGAGTTCCTGTTCTGGCTGCGCCACCAACCGGTCCTGCACCACAGCGAGACCCTCGGTTTCACCATGGTCCATGCCGGGCTCCCTCCCCAGTGGGATCTGGATAAAGCCCGGCAATGCGCCCGCGAGCTGGAGACCGTGCTGCAGAATTCCGGTTACGAGGACCTGTTCCTGCACCTTCCGGGAGACGGACCGCTGCGCTGGCGGGAAGATCTGGACGGCTGGGGGCGCCTTCGTTTCATCACCAACTGCTTCACCCAGCTGCGCTGGTGCGACCTCAGCGGCCGCATCGATCTGCCGGGGAAAAGACGAACGGCCCCGGCGAAGAAAAAACGCTCGCGGCCCTGGTTTGAGATCCCGCACCGTGCCAGCAAACCGCTGTGGATTCTTTTCGGACACTGGGCGAAGCTCGTAGTCGCCCCGCCGGCCAGAGGGGCCGCGGGTGTGGTCCCCCTGGACACCGGCTGTGCCAACGGCGGCCGGTTCACCGCGTTTCGACTCGAAGACTGGCGCCACTTCAAGCTAAAGTGCAAGAACAAGGCCGTGCCCTGGAGAAGTCTCGCGACGTCCGACCGTGACGCCCAGGAAGACCCATGAGGCGTTTAGCAACCAAACCAGAGCCTCCCGTTATATACAGAAAACCCACAAGCAGGACCCGCGCCTCGCGGGGAATACTTACCATTCCCCAAGGTTACGTTTCCTCACTGGCCGGAACACCGGCAGGATGTCGTATATTGACCTGGTCAATACTGCGGTCTGATGCCCTGACAATCCTGACTTCCAGATTGTCGATTGTGAATATTTCATCCTCACACGGAATATATTCCGTATGGTTCAGGATCCACAGGCTTACTGTATCGGTTGGTTTGCCGGGAAGATCCACATCAAAGAACTCTTCCACCACCCGTAGTTCAGCCGAGCCTTCCACAATAATCTCATTCCTGGAAACACTGTCGACATCGAGTGGTGCAACATCACTTTCATCATAGATTTCGCCGACCAGCTCCTCGAGCAGGTCTTCGAGTGTCGCGATTCCCCGCACATCACCGTATTCATCCACGACGATTGAGAAAAGGCGGTTACGCCGTCTTAACGTGGCAAACAGATCATCGATGGCCTGGTACTGCGACACAAACAGCGGCTCGTGGGCAATATTGCCCAGCCGTTCTTCCATCTGGCCGTTCGCGGAAGCCCTGAGCAGATCCCTCAGGTACAGCACCTTCGTAAAGTTATCGTTTTGTCCTTCAAACAAAGGTATCCGCGAGTACCGCTCCTGTGAGACCACCGGCAGCGCCTCGGCAACCGTAAGGGTGGCATCCAGGGAAAATATCCGGCCCTTGGGCGTCATGACATCCCTGACTTTCAGGTCATTGAAGGCAAATACCCGCTCGATAATTTCCCTTTCATCATGTTCGATGGCGCCTTCCTCGACACCGTATCCCAGCATACCGATGAGTTCCAACTCGGTAACCGTTGGATCGCTCTTGCCACCCGTCAGGCGATGTACCCAGTTGGTAAAGTGGCCAAAGAACCAGACCAGCGGATAGATCAGGCGCATGAATAGCAGCAACGGGTAAGAGATGAACAGTGAAATGCGCTCGGAATAACGTGTTGCCAGACTCTTGGGGGTAATTTCACCAAATACCAGAATAAACAGGGTAAGCACACCAACGGCAATACCGGGTCCGGCACTGCCAAATTCCCGTATTGCAACGACCGTCGCCAGTGCCGAAGCCGCAATATTGACCAGGTTGTTCCCTATCAGGATTGTCGTCAGCATTCGCGAAGGGTCTTTCTTGAGCTGGTACAGCGCCTTTGCGCCGGCACGGTCTTCCTTGACAAGGGCCTCCGCCCGCGCCATCGACAATGCTACCAGGGCCGTCTCCGAACCGGAAAAAATACCGGAGAAAACCAGCAAGACCAGCAGAATACCAATCTCAATCATTCATTCTTACCTGAAACAACCCCAACACCCGCAATGGCTGCATGAGGCGGTTTGCATTGCATGATTGGGAGTTTTAGTGACAGAATAGACTATATAACAAATACGGTTTCCGAATTACCATGCATACTTGTCATATTCAGGCACCTGTCTGAGTAATCAGTCTGGCGCAGACACGATTATCACCGGAGAGCAACCCGGACAATACAACAAATGCGTATCGAATTTATCATTCCCGAAGATCTGGACTACGAAGACCTGCAGTCAACGCTTCGGAAAAACACCCGGATGCTCCCGGAACCGGTACGGACAATCTACAGGACGTACTACGACAGTTTTGACTGGCGCCTGTATCAGAACGATTCCCTGCTTGAAGACACCCGTGACGGCAATGAACACACACTGGTGTGGCAGACCCTGAAGGGCGAATACCGCTGCCCCCGGTTAAAGCTGCATGCAGCACCCCGGTTTGCCAGAGACCTGCCACATGGACCGTTTCGCAACAGCCTGGAACCGGTGCTTGAAATGCGCGAACTCATCCCGAAAGTCAGGATCCGTTCCCGGATCAATAGCCTGCGCATCCTGAACAGGGACGAAAAAACCGTGGCCTGGCTGACAGTCGAGGAAAACACCCTGCTGCGGCAGAAAGGGACACGCTCCGGAAAACTTGATAAGCGGGCTGTAGTGATTCCGGTCAGGGGCTACCCGAAACCCGGCAAGGCGCTGGCAAGACGCCTTCAGGAGCAGGGTCTGACCCCCGCGCAGGATGACCTCATGCTGGCGGCCCTGTCCACTACCGGTGCAATACCGGCCAGCTATTCTTCCAAGCTGGACCTGAAGCTGGATCCCGCCATGCGTGCAGACAGGACAACCAAGGTCATCCTGCACCGGCTCCTCGATATCATGTTACAAAACGAGGCTGGCACCCGCACGGGTACGGATACCGAATTCCTGCATGATTTCCGTGTCGCAATCCGCCGCACCCGTTCGGCCCTCACCCAGATCAAGGCGGTATTTCCGAAACGCATCGTTGACCGTTATAAAACCGAATTTGCCTGGCTCGGCGGGGTAACCAGCCCCAGCCGTGACCTGGATGTGTATTTACTGAATTTTGATGAATACCGTGACAGCCTGTCAGCCGCCATGCAGGCCGATATCGAACCACTGCGTGATTTTCTCATCAGGCACCAGAAGACTGAACACAGGACCCTGGTCAAGGCACTGGATTCGGCGCGCTACCGCCGGCTGATCAGGAACTGGCGTCTGTTTCTGGACCAGCCGGTCAACGAACGCTCGACACTGAAAAATGCAGGCCGGCCCGTCATTGAGGTTGCCTGCGAACGGATCTGGCGTGTCTACCGGTGCGCCATCCGGGAGGGTAATGCGATCAATGCAGAGTCGCCCGCGGATGCCCTGCATGAACTGCGCAAGACCTGCAAGAAACTGCGATATCTCATGGAGTTCTTCCAGAGCCTGTATACGACCGGTAATATCAAGGAGTTAATCCGGGTACTCAAGACACTGCAGGACAACCTGGGTAATTTTCAGGATTACGAGGTACAGGTCACCACATTGAAAAAATTCAGCCACCAGATGGTTGCCGAAGGTACAGTCCCTCCTGATACGCTGCTCGCCATGGGTATGCTTATCGACGGCCTGGAACGGCGCCAGCATCAGGCGCGGGAAGAATTTGCCGGCCGGTTCGCGAATTTCTACCTGCAGGAAAATCAGGACCGGTTCCGGAAACTGTTCGCATATTAACCAGGGAACCCCCAGTTTGAAAGTAATCGCCACATACAACATCAAGGGCGGTGTCGGCAAGACGGCAACCGCGGTTAACCTCGCCTGGCTGGCGGCCCGCGAAGGTGCGCCAACACTGGTCTGGGACCTCGATCCCCAGGGCGCCGCAAGCTACTACTTCCGTATCAAACCCAGTATCAAGGGAGGCGGCAAACGCCTGGTTCAGGGCAAGCGGGACCTGGATGATTTTATCCGCGGTACCGATTATGAACTGCTCGATCTGCTGCCAGCGGATTTTTCCTACCGGAATATGGATCTTTACCTGGAACAGGCGAAAAACCCGATACGCCAGCTGCGCAAACTGCTCAAACCCTTCAAGAGTGAATATTACTATGTTTTTCTTGACTGCCCGCCGAGCATTTCCCTGGTATCGGAAAACATCTTCGAGGCGACCGACACGGTGCTGGTACCAACCATACCAACCACCCTGTCGTTGCGCACCTACAAGCAGATCCGGAAATTTTTCCGGCAGCACGCACTTGACACAGTCAAGATCCTGCCGTTCTTCTCTATGGTCGACCGCCGCAAGCAAATGCACCGCACTATCGTTGACAACCCGCCCGGGTACGTGGAGAACCTCCTGCAGAACCATATTCCCTACAACAGTATCGTTGAGCGTATGGGAGACTATCGTGCCCCGCTGGGCGAATTTGCACCCAACAGCCATGCCAGCCGCTGCTATGAGGCCCTGTGGGAAGATGTCAGACAGCAGTTATCCGGCCAGGAATAAGCCGCTTATTTCCAGGGAGTATCCCGGCAACAGCACACCCGCATCCTGCGGGTCTGAATCCTCACACCGTAATAATTGATCCAGATCAAAAAAACGCCATATATCAGGCAATACTGATTGCTCCTGACTCAGCCTGATGCCAGCATGTTTAGTTCACTAATCATGTCACCTTGAAAAAATTGAGGGGGTTAAGGAACATGAAACCAGCCATTATCGATATTCCCGGCATCGGGCCGGCAGCAGCAGAAACACTGGCCGAACATCGCATCAGGAGTCTTGCCGGCCTTGCCAGGGCATCTGTCGAGAAAATCACCGCCATTCCCGGTTTCAGTGAAGCACGCGCCACCCAGGTCATCGCAGCCGCCGCCGAGCTGCTTGCCGCATCAGGAACAACCCCGGCAGCCAAAGACGCAGGTGAGGAATCCGGGAAAAAGACCAAGTCTGGCGGCAAAGGCAAAAAAGACAAGAAGAAAAAAGACAAGGGAAAAGGCAAGAATAAGGGTAAAGGTAAGGGCAAGAACAAGGGAAAGAAGAAAGGCAAGAAATAGTACTGACGCCACTAACCGGCATCGTCGACTCCTGAAAACCATTTCGGATCAGCCGGCAGTTGCTGTGCAGGAGCGGGCTCTAGCCCGCGAACCCTGTCTCCCCCGGCCACCACTTTCGCCAGTAAGCTGGCTCCTGCAACCAACTGCCCGGGCATGCGACCATTGTGTGCCCATCATATGCACCAGTCATTCCGGCCACTCTCGAAATTTATCATCACATGGTAATAAAACGGTAACATTCCGCTGTTATTGTTAGCTAACCTTAAGCTAACGCAAATTTAATATCTCTCTAATACTGACCTGACAACACGTCTCTTCAGCGACTGGAATAACCGTCTCCACAAGCTGGAAAGACTGTAAACGCCGGGAGAAAACCGGTGTTTATGTGTAATGCATACATATTCAACTGGAGCTGAAATCATGAAACTGAAACTCATTCTTTCCACAACGCTGCTGGTGTCCGCCCTGCTAACCACAATGGCCCCGCAGGCACGCACCCTGATCCAGAACAAGGGCTCGGATACACTGGTCAATGTCGCCCAGGCCTGGGCAGAAGCCTACCCGAAGGTTAACCCCGATGTCGCTGTTGCTGTCTCCGGCGGCGGCTCCGGCACGGGCATTGCGGCCATGATCAACGGCACGGTGGATATTGCCAACGCCAGCCGCAAGATGAAGGCCAAGGAGATGAAGCTGGCCAAGGAAAACGGCCAGTCACCGGTCGAGCATGTCGTCGGCTACGATGCGCTGGCGGTATTCATTCACAGGGACAACCCGGTCAAGTCCATGTCGCTGGCACAATTAAAGGACATCTACGGCCGTGACCCCAAGGTCAAAAAGTGGTCGGACATGGGCATCACCGTTCCCGGCTGCAAGGACAAGATTGTGGTGGTGAGCCGGCAGAACAATTCCGGCACCTACGTCTATTTCAAGGAGACCGTGCTGGGCAAGAAAGGCAAGTATCGCCAGGGAACACTGGATATGCACGGCTCCAAGGATGTTGTTGACCTGGTCGAGAAGACACCCTGCGCCATCGGCTACAGTGGTCTGGCCTATGCCACGGACCACCTCAAGATGGTCTGCATAGCAAAAGACGGCGCGGATGCCTGTGTAAACCCGAGTGTTGGAACAGCCAGCGACCGCAGTTATCCCATTGCCCGTCCGCTGTTCATGTACACCGACGGTGAGCCCAAGGGCGCGATCAAGGCCTACATGGACTGGATTCAGAGCGATGCCGGTCAATGTATATTGAAGAAAAAAGGCTACGCCCCAATACGCGCCGTCAAGTGCGACTGAGCTTCAATTCTTTACACTGGGTCAGGTTCTTGACCGGTCCTGTGGGAGCGCCGTCCCCGGCGCGATTCGCGGCTGGAAGCCGCTCCTGCAGTAAGAGATTTTGCAATGACCGGCATAACTACAAATTTTTTCAAGCTGCAACCACGGGATGCTAGACAATGAGTCACTACGAAGAACGTCTGGAAAGAGACCTGGCCGCCATCCGCGTACAGGTGGCAGACATGGCCGCCCTGGTGGAAACAGGGGTCAAGAATGCCATGCACGCACTGCAAACCGGCAATAGCAAGCTCGCATCCGCCACCGTACTTGCAGACCACCCGATCAACCGCTCCATGCGGTGGATCGACCAGTTATGTCATAAATTCATTGCCCTGCACCTGCCGAGCGCGGGTCATCTGCGGTTGCTGTCCTCCGTGATCCGGGCAAACATCGAACTGGAACGGATCGGAGATTACGCCGTCACCATCGCCCGCGAGGCATTACAACTGTCGGCACCTCCGTCAGGACCAATGTCCCGTGAACTGGAACGTGTCGGCAGCGAGACGCAACTCATGCTGGGCCAGTCCATCAAGGCCTTTAACGAGCTCAATCCTGAAATGGCAAAAGGCACCATGATCATGGAAGAGCAGATGGAGAATGACCTGGACATCATCTATTCCGAGTTGATGGCCAATGACGACCGGGATGCGGTCAAGAACCTGCTGGCGATGTTCGCCGTTTTCACCCAGCTGAAACGGATCGCAGACCAGGCCAAGAACCTCTGCGAGGAAACGGTTTTCGCCGCTACCGGTGACACCAAGGCACCCAAGGTCTACAACATCCTGTTCATTGACGAGGACAACAGTTGTCAAAGCCAGATCGCCGAGGCCATTGCCCGCAAGAACTTTCCCGAAAGCGGCAACTACACCAGCGCCGGGCGGCAACCTGCCGCCGGGCTGAATCCTGCCATGGTGGAATTTCTTGACAGCCATGGCGTAAGCCTTGCTGACACCGCCAAACCCAGACCCCTTGACATGACCCCGCTGGAACTGACCACACAGCATTTCATCGTCAGCCTGCAGGGCACGGTCAACTCCTACTTCGACCTGATCCCCTTCCACACCACCCCTCTGGAGTGGGACGTCGGTCCCGCCCCGGAGAGTAGTGATGAAGCCGGCATCAAGCGAATGGAAGAACTCTACCGTGACACGGCCGTCCAGGTTCGTGACCTGATGGAAGCCCTGCGCGGTAAGGAAGCGCCTTGATATGCCCGACCAGCAGCTGACAGAGAGAGCCAGCATGACGGCATTCGATCGTCGCAACGCCGACTGGTATATCGACAAGCTGGTCCAGGTGCTGGTCTTCATCGGCGGCATCTCGGCCATCATCTTTGTCGTCGGTATCTTTGCCTTCGTCACCAAGGAAGGCTTCGGTTTCATTCTCGACCGCTTCGATTTCCAGGAATTCTTCACCTCCCCCTACTGGTACCCCGCCGAAGAGGAGGATCCTGAATATGGTATCCTGGCGCTGATCGCGGGCACGGCCAGTGTCACCGGACTGGCCATGCTGGTGGCCATCCCGTTTTCACTGGGCGCGGCGATCTATGTCGCCGAATTTGCCAGCGGCAAGACCCGGGAGACCCTCAAGGTACTGGTGGAACTGCTGGCCGCCATCCCCTCGGTGGTATGGGGCTTCATCGGTCTCAGCATCATGAACCCGCTGATCATACAAGTCTTTGACGTCCCGGTGGGACTGAATGTACTGAACGCCGGCATTATCCTCGGACTGATGGCCGCACCCATCATGACATCCATCGCCGAGGATGCTCTCAAGGCGGTGCCCGACCGTTACCGGGAAGCCGCTGAAGCCATGGGCGCCACCCGCTGGCAGGTCATCTACAAGACTGTGTTACCGGCCGCCAAGAATGGCCTGCTGGGTGCTGTCCTGCTGGGTGTCGGCCGGGGTTTCGGCGAAACCATGGCCGTGCTGATGGCCACCGGTCACTCGATCAACATCCCGCACAGCATCTTCGACTCGGTGCGCGCCCTGACGGCCACCATTGCCGCGGAACTGGGTGAAACCGCCGTCGGTTCCGATCACTACCAGGTACTGTTCACCATCGGCATCTTCCTGTTCCTGATCACTTTCGTTATTAACCTCACCGCCGATCTGATCGTGCGTGGCGTACGCAAGGGGTAGGTACTAATCATGTTCGAGACATCCGCACTCAATATCAAAAACCAGCGGGTCCAGCGACTGTTTAATATCCTGTTCCTGCTGATGACCATGTTGCTGATTTTGCCGGTGCTGCTGATACTCGGGACCCTGGTTGCAAAAGGCGGCTCGGTCATCTCGATCGATTTCCTGTTCACCGCCCCGACCGACGGCATGACCGCAGGCGGCCTGTTCCCTGCCCTGCTGGGCACCGTCTGGCTGGTGGCGGTGGCGCTGCTGATCTCCGTGCCGCTGGGAATCGCAGCCGCCATCTATCTCAGCGAGTACGCAGGCAACAACTGGTTCACCCGCATCATCAACCTGGCCATTATCAACCTGGCCGGCGTACCGTCGATCGTGCACGCCCTGTTCGGTGTCGGCGCCTTCGTGCTATTTTTCGGCTTTGGCACCAGCATCCTCGCGGCCAGCCTGACGCTGGCCATCATGACCCTGCCGGTGGTGATTGTGGCGACCCGCGAATCCCTGCAGGCGGTCCCGCATGCGTTTCGCGAGGCCTGCTGGAACATGGGCGCCACCCGCTGGCAGACCATTCGCCGCGTGGTGCTGCCCAATGCCGTCTCCGGCATCCTGACCGGTGTCATTCTCGAGGTATCGCGCACCTCCGGTGAGACCGCGCCCATCATGTTCACCGGCGCCGTATTCTTCACGCCGTTCCTGCCACAGGGGATCTTTGACCAGACCATGGCCATGTCCCTGCACCTGTTCGTGGTATCGACGCAGGTCCCCGGCGTCCCCGAAGACCTGCCTTACGGTGTGGCCCTGGTGCTCATCGCCATGGTACTGCTGATGAACAGCATCTCCATCGCCTTCCGTACCTGGTTGCGGGGTAAAAAGAAATGGTAGCCGGTATGCAGACAGCCGCACCTGCACCGGTAGCGGAACAAGTACCCATCAAACTGGAAGTGCGCAACCTGTCCATTCGCTATGGCGATACAGCCGCACTCAGTGACGTCAGCCTGGACATCCGTGAACACGAAATCTTCGGCATCATCGGTCCGGCCAATGCCGGCAAGACCTCGTTCCTGAAAACGCTGAACCGCATGGACACGTTCAACTCCAGTATGCATGTCGGCGGTGAAATCCTGTTCAACGGTCTTGATATCCACCGCCTGAAAAATGTCTATGCATTGCGTTCCCGTATCGGTGTGGTATTCCCCCTGCCGGTCGGTCTGCCAATGACGATTTATGACAACGTGGCCCTCGCCCCGCGCCTGTCAGGTATGAAAAAAAAGACCGACCTCGACATCATCGTCGAGCGCTGCCTGACCCGCGCCGCACTCTGGGATGAGGTCAAGGACCGGCTGACTTCCCTCGGCAGTCTGCTCTCCGGTGGCCAGCAGCAGCGCCTGACGATCGCCCGCGCGCTGTCCCAGGAACCGGAAGTGCTGATGCTCGACGAGTTCTCCATCGCCGTCGACCCGGTGACGACCATGCGCATCGAGGATGTCCTCAAGGAACTGAAACAGGAAATGACCATCATCCTGGTCACCAACCTGGTACAGCAGGCGCGGCGTCTTGCCAGCCGAACCGCATTTTTCCTCAATGGCGAGTGCGTGGAAATCGGCGCGACCGAGGACCTGTTTACCGGCGAGGTCAAGGACCAGCGCACCCGGGATTACGTCGAGGGACGGTTTGGATAAATGATGAATACAAGCAGCCAGGCAGTCATTGATAATCCGGTGGAATATGCCATCCAGACAGAGCGATTGAATCTCTGGTATGGCACGTTTCAGGCGCTGTTCGATATCGATCTCGACATCAAGCAAGGCATCATCACTTCCCTCATCGGACCTTCCGGGTGCGGCAAATCAACCTTCCTGCGCAGTGTCAACCGCATTAATGAACGGCTCGGTTATGTGCGCATCGAGGGTTCGATCAATGTCTTCGACCACAACATCTATGACCCGGCTGTCGAACTTGTACAGGTGCGCAAACAGATCGGCATGGTCTTCCAGCGACCAAACCCGCTACCGATTTCCATCCGCGACAACGTGCTGTTCGGCTACAACCTGCATTCGGAAGGCAAACGTGCCTCGCGCAGTGAACAGGATGATATCGCCGAGGACGCCCTTCGCCAGGTACTGTTATGGGACAAGGTCAAGGACCGGCTGGACAGCAAGGGCACCGAACTCTCGCTGGAGGAACAGCAGAAACTCTGTATCGCCCGCCTGCTGCCCGTCAAGCCCGGCTTGCTGCTGATGGATGAACCCTGCTCCGCGCTCGACCCCAAGGGCACCGAGGCCGTGGAAGAGCTGATATGGGAACTGCGCGGCAAGTACACCATCCTCATCGTGACCCACAACATGGCCCAGGCGCGTCGCGCCAGCGAAGAATGCATCTTTATGCTGATGGGCAAGGTGGTGGAACACACGGCCACCGAAGACATGTTTGTCACACCCCGGAAACAGGAAACGGCGGACTACATCGAAGGCCGTTACGGCTAGCCCGCACAGATTGCCTGGCCCGGATGGAGTGTAACGGAATCCGGGAAACTTGTTCCAAATAAGGCCCCGGATTCCGGCCCCTGGCTTACACCCCTCTTTGATTTGCTGACCACCTGCCATATCCTTGCATACCATGTCCTGCATCCTGGTTGTCGATGATGATCCCGCCATCCGCGAAATGGTCGGCATGGCACTGGCCCGCGAAAGATACGAAGTCCTTGAAGCCGGGAGCGCGCTGGAAGCACGTCAGATAATCACTTCCCGAAAGCCTGACCTGATACTTCTCGACTGGATGCTGCCTGGACAATCGGGATTCGAATTCGCCCGTACATTGCAGAGGGATTCCGTTCACAAGCAGATTCCCGTCATCATGTTAACGGCGCGGGACCAGGAAGAAGACAAGGTGGCCGCACTGGAGGCCGGCGCGGATGATTATGTAGCCAAACCTTTCTCGGTCTCCGAACTGCTGGCACGCATCAAGGCCGTGCTGCGCCGCACCACCCGGGATACCGACGGGGAAATCCTGGCAAGCGATACGCTGCGCCTGGACCCGGCAAGTCACCGGGTCAGCATCAATGACACCCCGCTGGAACTGACGCCCATGGAGTTTCAGTTACTGCTGTTCTTCATGACACACCCGGAGCGGGTTTACAGCCGTCAGCAATTGATCGACCGGGTCTGGGGAACCAGTGTCTATGTAGAGGAACGCACCGTCGATGTTCACATTCGCCGCTTGCGCAAGACCCTGGAGCCGTCAGGACACGACCGGCTGGTGCAAACGGTTCGTGGTAGCGGCTACCGCTTCTCCACACACGATTGAGCACGGAATCTCTCCATTCCATGCCCAGCCACTGGCGAGAAGAACTCCGGCTGTTCCTCGGGGTAGTGCTCATAGCAGGCCTGGCGGGTACGCTAACGGGACAACTGCTGCCGTGCCTGTTGCTCGGCCTGCTGGTTTATCTCGGCTGGCATCTGTATCAACTGGCCCGTCTGCCGCACTTGCTCGACCAGGACGGGCAGGACGGTCCGCGGCCCAATGGCCTGTGGAAAGGCATCGTCCGGGAGGTCCGGGACCTGCAAGCCAGCAACCGCACCCGCAGACGCGATCTCTCATATCAGCTTGACCGTTTTCAGGACACGGTCAACACATTGCCCGATGCCGTGGTCATTCTGGGCCCGTCGGGCGGAATCGACTGGTCCAACCCCGCCGCCGGGAATCTGCTGGGTATCATGTGGCCGGGTTCACAGGGCCGGTTATTGACTGCTCTCGCACCGGACCCGGTACTCGGAGAATATCTGGCAAGCGGTGATTTTGCCATGCCGCTGGTCATTACCTCACCGGCAAACCGGGCAAAGATCCTGTCAGTTTTTATCGCCCCGCTAAAACATGAAGCCAACCGGCTAATGGTCGTGGCGCGAGACATAACCCGCCAGTATTACCTCGATGCAGCACGGCGTGATTTTGTGGCCAATGTGTCGCATGAACTGCGCACCCCCCTGACCGTAATATCCGGACTTGCTGAACAGCTGAACATGGATGAGCCTGATCCGGCCATACTGCACCGGTCAACCGGGCTGATACTTCAACAGGCAAGACGCATGAGTGAACTGGTATCCGACCTGCTGACATTGTCACAGCTGGAAATGCAGCAGGAATCTGCACCTGAGGAGCACGTCCCGGTAGCGAAACTCCTCACGACCATCATCGAGGAAGCACGTACCCTGAGTGGTGCGGCGCAGCATGTACTGCAACTGGATATCCGTTCGCCAAACGGATTGCGCGGCAACGCAAAGGAACTCCGTACCGCCTTTTCAAACCTGGTTAGCAATGCAATCAGACATACCCCGAGCCAGGCGGAAGTCAGGGTCCGGTGGCAGGTGGATCATGCGGGCGCTCATCTCAGTGTCATTGATACCGGGGAAGGCATTGCCGCCCGCCACATCCCCCGCCTGACCGAACGACTGTATCGTGTCGATGCCAGCCATTCACGGGATACCGGGGGCACGGGCCTCGGACTGGCCATTGTCAAACACGTACTCGAGCACCACGAGGCAGAACTGGAAATTATCAGCACGGTGGGAGGCGGCAGCACCTTTACCTGCCACTTCCCGTCCGCAAGAGTGATCTCATGATTAAAAAAGTATAGTGGCCTGGATGCAGCGGTCAGATGGTTTCCGGCAGTTTCTTCAGTACCTGCTTTAATCCGCCATTACTGACCAGTTTGAGGGCTTGCTGCAGCGACACCCATTCACGCTTCCGGTCGGATTCTTCCCATACCTTGTAGATCCTGGTGACCCGCATCGGATAGACCTTGACGGTACAGGTCATGCCCCACTTCCTGTGCCGGTAGATACCCAGTGGCTTGCCGTGTACCCCGCCCTTCACACCGGCCTCTTCCAGCGCCTCCTTGGCAGCCGAGTTGCGCGCGCTGAGGTCGGACTCGATGATGCCCTTGGGAATAATCCAGCGACGTTCCTTACGTGAGGTAATCAGGAGAATTTCAAGATTTCCCTTGCGCACCCGGTAGGGGATGACCCCGGACTGTCGGCAAAAGTAATCGGTCTTTACGGCCATAGGGTTCGTCTCTTGCTGCGGGTTATCAGATACACTTTAGCCAGACACACCCCTGCCAGACAAAGTAGAACAACACGACAGGAATACAACCAGCCGGGAGTGTAACAATCCGTGGCACTAAAATACCACTGATTCCGATGACAACATGACCAGAGCGAAACAAGGCAAGCTGCGAAGAATCAGCCTCGCAGAGACTGAAAAAAACCTGCTGGCCATCTGCTACACTGTACGCGCTCTATATCAAAGACAGATACAGCCATTGCGGGAAACCGGTTCACTCCAGCATGACGAAACAATCGATCTGGGAAAATATTCGGGGTTATTTCCACCCTGGTCAGGAAACCGTTATTCTCGATCACTCCCAAAGGCTTCGACTCTCGGGCAAGGAACTGCGCATCCCCCTCAGTGGGTATCCGGAGTACCGGATCGAGATGGGCAAGCAGATTCTCATTCTGTCTCCGGACCCTGGCATCGCAGCATCTGATAACAAGTCACCCTGTGATTTCATCCTGTTCGACCCGGATCGATATCTTAACGGCATCGCCCATTTCCAAAGACTATCCCCCGGGTGTACGCTTGCCATAGACAGCAAGGTTGAATATCAGGAACAGGTATTCAGCTCGCCACGTGATGCATTCCGCCGCCATTTTTCCGTTTCCCACACCGGTGACAGCCTGGTTTTCAGGGACCCGATATCGGAACTCGGCACCTATATTTCACTTACCGGCGACCCACAGGGAATTCCCGCACTTGCACAGCGGCGCAGGGCCGCCCTGAAGCGAGTCCTGGAAATTTTCGGCGGACCACTTGAGCCCCTGTCTCCACCTGAGGCAAGCGCAACCCTGAAACAGGTCAATGCCCTCCTCAGGAATGAAACCGGCCGTCACAAGGACGCCCTCGGCAACCCCGGTGGTGTCCTCGAGTTGCCGGACAATGTCACGCCGGTACTCGTCGGTGACCTGCATGCCCGGATTGATAATCTGCTCACGATCCTCAGTGAGAATGCTGTCCTTGACCGCCTGGAGAAAGGCACAGCGGCACTGATCATCCTTGGGGATGCTGTACATTCGGAGGAACCTGGCAGACTCGATGACATGGAAAGTTCTCTGTTGATGATGGACCTGATTTTCAGGTTAAAACTGCAGTTTCCTGACCAGGTCTTCTATATCGTTGGCAACCATGACAGTTTTCTGCGTGAGTTAATGAAGCAAGGAATCCCCCAGGGGCTGCTCTGGGAAAAACAGGTGCTATCGTCACGCGGCGAGGCATACAAAACGGAACTGGAGCTCTTTTATCAACTGTCCCCGTTACTGGTACTCTCAAAAGATTTTATTGCCTGCCATGCAGGGCCCGCCCGCAGAAAAGTCTCGCAACAAATCCTGATCGACGTACACCAGTTCCCCGATATTGTCCATGACATGACCTGGAACAGGATCAGGACTACGGCCTTCCCCGCTGGCTATACCCGTAGCGATGTCTGTCAGTTCCGCAAGGGCCTGGAAGTCGGCACCGACACCCCGTTTATTGTCGGCCATCACCCCTGTTCCATTGATGAGACACTGTGGCTGAATGTCGGTCAGATCAATCAACACCACGTCATAATCAGCTCACGGCCCGATCGTGTCGGGATTTTCATCGGCATTGATGGCAAGATGGTGCCGCAAATCTACCCGGTTGAAGCACTAACCACGTGGCTGAATGAACAGGCCGCTGTGGCTACTCCTGGTACTCGTTCAAACTGATAACAACGGATACAGAACCAAATCAAGCTGAGTGCCAGCTATATCATTGTAATAGCCACGAAACCCACGGAAGAACACGGAAAGATTTCTTGTAAAGTATTTATTTTTTCGTGTTCTTCCGTGGATTCCGTGGCCATAATTTCTATCTTTTTCAGGTTGAAGGATTAGTAATCTTCCGCATCGATAATGGTCCGGGGCATACCTTCAAAATCGGTACGCACAATAACCCGCATGCCGCAACGGTGAAAGTGCTGTGCCAGCAATTCATACACTGCGCATTGTCGCTCGACTTCCGCTTTTGTGAGCGCCCTGTCGACCGGGTGACTTTGAACCGAAGCGCGGGCCTTGCGTATGGTGTAAATGCGATCAGGAGGCGGCAGCTGGAAATCAAAGACAAATCGCCTCCTCCAGTTGGTCTGAAAAAACCAGATCCTTCCCGGAGGTATCTGGATCCGTCCATAATCTACCGGAGTCGGCGCAGCAAGCCATTCCCGGTCAAACACGGTACGGCTGTCACGAAACCCCTTGAACGGCACTCTAAAGTGCACTTCCCGCGGCCGGAATGCCAGCACCCGGCTACGCCACCAGTGATCCAGTGCGAGATCGATACTGCCTTCTTCCGGCCAGCCACCCAGCTTCTGGATCAGGCTGGACTTGCCACTGGCTGGCGGCCCGGTGACGATGATCTGGCGAAATCGCACCCCCCGGGGAACGGCCACACCCTTGATCCAGTCAACCGCTTCAAGCTCGACACTATTCAATGAACAACATGCGTTATGTAAACATGCCCTTCAGGGTAAAGAAGAAGAGTGCTGCCAGCGCGGCGCCAACCGGCAATGTCACAACCCAGGAGACCACGATACTGCCGATCACACGCAGATCGATTGCCCCGACACCACGCGCCAGACCAACCCCAATCACGGCGCCCACGGCAATATGCGTGGTGGAGACCGGCAAACCGGTACGTGACGCCAGCACGACGGTTGCCGCTGCCGCCAGCGTCGCACAATAGCCGCGGCTCGGTGTAAGCTGGGTAATGCCGCTGCCGATAGTCTTCATCACCCGGTAACCCATTGTTGCCAGACCGACAACGATACCGGTCCCGCCAAGCACCAGTATCCACAAGGGCAAGGCCGCCTTTTGACCAACTTCTCCGCCGGATTGCACAATACTGATGACGGCGGCAAGGGGCGCTATGCCGTTGGCGACATCGTTCGATCCATGTGCGAAGGCCATGGCACAGGCCGTGAATATCATCATGGGGGTGAAAACCTTTTCCACGCTGGCAAAGTGAAAGTCACGATCAGCACCCGGGTCGATCTCAATCCGTTTAATCAGGAACCAGCCAATGCCGGCCAGGGTCATGCCGAAAATCACTGCCACCACGAAACTCATACCTGCAGACAGTTCGAGGTTCAGGTGCTTCAGACCCTTGAACATGGTCACGAGGGAGATAATAAAACCGACCAGAAAGATGTAGCCTGGCCCCCAGCGTTTTGCGCTCTGGAAGGGATTATCCGTATTCAGGATCAGTCGACGGATACTCATCATCAGCAGGAAGGCGAGGGTTCCTCCCAGTAGCGGTGACACCACCCAGCTGGCCGCAATCTGGGAAACCTTGCCCCACTCCACTGCATCGACCCCGATTCCCACCATTGCGAAGCCGATTACGGCACCGACGATGGAGTGCGTCGTCGAGACCGGCCAGCCCTTGGATGAGGCCATCATTAACCAGACCGCTGCCGCCAACAGGGCGGCAAGCATCCCGAAGACCAGGATCTCCGGATTATTGACGATTGACGAGGGGTCAATAATGCCTTTGCGGATCGTCCTGGTCACATTGCCGCCAGCAATAAAGGCACCGGCAAATTCGAAGATAGCGGCAATGATGATGGCCTGTTTGACCGTAATGGCGCCCGAGCCCACGGACGTCCCCATGGCATTGGCCACATCATTGGCGCCTATACCCCAGGTCATATACAGCCCGAAGACAACGGCCATGGCCATAAAGATGAAACCGTATGTCGCGATTATTTCCATTGGCTTGTTCCCGGATCAGTTTTTGTTAAAGGCAGGTCATTGCCAGCAGCTCATCTGGCGATCAGCAGACGCAGCCGGTCGCCAACCTTCTCGGCATAATCGGCCAGGTCCCCGACCCACTCGATCAGCTGGTACCACATCATTACGGAGACCGGCTTGATCTCGTCTTCATGGTCAAACAGGTGACGAGCCAGTTCAATACCGAGTTCATCCGTGTCATCTTCAATCAGATTCAGCTGCTCGACCATTTCCTCGACCCGGCTCGCCTCGCGCCCGCGAAAGCCCATGGCCAGCAGTTCGTCCAGTTCCTCGATGATTTTTGCCGACTGTTCGCAGGCATCAATACTGCGACGGGCAAGCGCCAGCATCGGCTCCTGCATGAAATCCGGTATTTCCATGCGGCGTTCGACCAGCATCCCGGCAATATCCTGGGCCGTATCGGCGATTGAATCCTGCATTTGCAGAACTTCCAGCAGGTCACGCCGATCCACCGGCATAAACAGGCTTCTTGGCAAGGCGCCACGCAAGTCATTCTTGATTCTGTCGGCCTCGGCTTCCCGCTCGAAGATCTTGTTTTTGGTGGCTACCACGCCCTCCTGGTCACCGGCAGCCAGGGCTTCAAACAAGGGTGGAATCTCACGGGCGCACTCAAGCACGATACGCATATGGCCCTGCATGGCCTTAAAGGGTGACTTGCCAAACAGGTTTGCGAATGGATTGGTGGTTGACATGGTTGTTATCTCCTGTGGCCTTCACTGCATAGAGGATACAGGCAGGTTCCCTGTTCGGGAAACCAGGAGCCTGGCTATGTATGACCTGGATCAAATAAGGCGGTGAAAAGCATATGCATGGTTGGTTTATTATGCCTGTCCGATGTACCCCCTGAACAGCCCGGTTTCCTGTCCTGGCGGGCGGCGGCAGATAACGACGGGCATCCTGACACTGCAACACCACGACACTGGGGCAAACGACTATTTTTTACCATCAAGTATCGCTTCCAGCCGGTCACAGAACGTACTGATCACCTTGATGCGCGCGAAACGCTTGTCGTTGCCCTCAACCAGCACCCAGGGAGCAGAATAGGTACTGGTGTGCTCGACGATATCGTTGACCGCCCATTCGTAATCATCCCATTTCTCGCGGTTGCGCCAGTCTTCCTCGGTCAGTTTCCAGCGTTTGTGGGGCGTCTGCTCACGGGCCTTGAAGCGTTCCAGTTGTTCATCCTTGGTTATGTGGACCCAGTATTTCAGCAGCAGGATCCCGTGGTCCGTCAGCTGTTCCTCGAATTCATTGATCTCGGCAAAAGCCCGCTTCCATTCATCCTCGGAGGCAAACCCCTCAACCCGCTCCACCAGGACGCGTCCGTACCAGCTGCGGTCAAAAATGTTAACACGGCCGGCGCGGGACAGGTGTCGCCAGAAACGCCACAGGTAGTGGTGGGCCCGTTCTTCATCCGTTGGCGCGGCAATCGGCAGGACCTGGTAGTGGCGGGCATCCAGTGCTGCGGTTACCCGGCGGATTGCACCGCCCTTACCGGCGGCATCGGCCCCCTCGAACATCAGGATGGTCGATATCTTCTTCTTCAGTGCATTGCGATGCAGCTTGTTCAGCCGCGCCTGGCATTTCTTCAGCTGCTTCTTGTAGTCGGATTTCTTCAGCTGCAGCGACATGTCCAGGCTGGACAGTACCGTGACCCTCTGCAGCGGGCGGATTACAGTAGCCGGTTCATCCGCCTCCCCTTTCGGGGCCTCCACAACTGATTGCCGATCCTCCGCCAGGTGCGACTCACGCTCAGCTGCCAGCTGCTCCAGCAATAATGCCTTGTTGCGGGCTTCGTCAAGATGTGTGGCGATCTCGTTGCGTACAATTTCCCCGATAGTCAGGCTGCGGAAACACGGGTCCACGCCCTCGACGATCGTCCAGGGTGCCGTACCGGTACTGGTGCGCATGATGGTACGCTCCGCCGCTGCCTCGAAGCGGTCATAAATGTGCCAGTGATCCCAGTCCTGCTGGGTGACCCGCCAGCTCGTCAGGGGATCCTTCTCCAGCTTCTTCAGGCGTCGATTCTGGGCATCATGACTCAGGTGCATCCAGAACTTGAGGATCAGCGCACCGTCATCGGCAAGGGCCTTCTCGAATGCCAGGATCCGGTCCAGACGGTCATCAAAGGTTGCCTCGTCATCCTTCTCATATACCCGGCGCAGTATCGGCTGCGAATACCAGGAACTCAGGAACAGGCCGATGTGACCATTTGGCGGTAAATCGCGCCAGAAGCGCCAGTATTCCGGCCGGTCACGTTCTTCATCGGACGGCTCGTCATAGGCCCTGGTGATCAGCCAGCGCGGATCCATCCACTCATTGAGAAGGTTAACGGTATCCCCCTTGCCGCCACCATCCACGCCGGCAAACAGGATGATTACCGGAAATTCGCTGCTTACTCTGAGATTTGCCTGCACCTCGAGCAATGCCTGCCGCAGTACCGGTTCCCGCTGATTAAATTCACTTTTCGGAACTTTCTGCCCAAGCTCGGCTGTTCTGAACATGACTATCCTCCTGGTCTTCGACCCGTAGCCGTATCTACACCTTAACCGGAATCCTTAAAACCGTTATCATCTATTATAATACCAGTCTTATAATACCAGTCTTAATTAATACCAGTCCGAACGTTCCAGTCTGAATACGCTGGCAGGCAGGATGATATATGTCAAAGATTTTCGTTGAAGACCGGGAAGAAGATACGCGCGTTCCGTTCCTGCGCGGGATACTGACTCGCTCCCTGCAGGATTCAGGACTGTCATTCGATACAGCCTATGAGCTGGCCACCGAAATTCGCAATGATCTCGACGATACACCACTGACAACCACTCATGAACTGCGCCAAAGGGTCCTTGAGCTGCTCAAGGCCCGTTCGGGTCAGGATGTCATTACCCGCTATGAGAAGCAGAAAAGACCCTTTGCCATCCAGGTGGAACAGCGGGACGGGCAGCTAACACCCTTTTCCAGGCTCGAATACCAGCACTGCCTTGAAAACATTGGCCTCACCAGCGAAGAGGCCATGGATGTTGTGACCACCGTCCACAAGCATCTGGTTGACCGGCGCACGGAGATGATCACCTCAAAGCGCCTGGGTGCACTGACCTACCGATACCTTCGGCAGTCAAGTGAACTGGGACCGGCGGTTGCCTTCCGCTGGCTGGTATGGCGTGATTTTATAAAGAGTGGCAGGCCGTTGATTTTCCTTATCGGTGGAACGGCAGGCTGCGGGAAAAGCACCACGGCCACCATGCTGGCAAGCCGCCTGGATATTGTCCGTACCCAGTCAACGGACATGCTGCGCGAGGTCATGCGCATCATGATGCCCGAACAACTTATTCCGGTACTGCATACTTCATCATTTACCGCCTGGACGGCACTGCCCGGCCAACCGGAGGACATTCAGGAAGCATCGGACACACTGCTGATAAATGGCTACCAAAGCCAGGCAGATTTGCTCGCCGTCGCGATTGAAGCCGTTATCCAGCGCGCCCTGCGTGAGCAGGTGTCACTGATCCTGGAGGGTGTCCACATCCATCCGGCATTCATGGAACAACTGGCAAGAAACGATGATGCAACCGTTATACCCGTCATGCTGGGTATGCTGAAGCGCAAACAGCTGCAGCAGAGAATACACGGCCGGGGCACCGATGTACCACAGCGTCGCGCCGATCGCTACCTGAAGCACTTTGACGAAATCTGGCGATTACAGTCCTATCTTCTGTCCGAGGCCGACCATGCAAATATACCTATCGTCGTCAATCGCGACAGGGACAAGGTGTTTCGTGAAATCATGCGCATCACCATCGAGACCCTTGCAACGGATTTCAACAATACGCCGCAAGCCGTCTTTGCATGACTCCTGGCGCAGGTACTGAACCGGGCAAACAAAAACCCGAAACCGGTTCAGGCTGCATGCTCTTCGTTACCACTAAGCTCCCGGATCAGGGGATAAAGCTTTTCCGTCTCATGCTGGATTCTTTCCAGGACCAGCTCGAACATTTCCTCTGAATCTTTCAGAAAGCGTTCATGGTCAGATATGGCCAGGGACACGGTCTGTTTCCTCGGGCACCATTTCTTCGTGTATTCCATCATGATTTTCCTGATTTCCTGCGAGCCTGACATAAAATTCCTGGCCAGTTCCTGTATCTCGCGGTCATCATGCGTCAGCAGTCTGCTGTAAAGGTTCTTGTCGACAAGATCAATATGGTCCTTGACCTTGTTCGTGTAGCGGTTAAAGAGTTCACAACAGGTCCCGGAATCGCACATGGAGCGTTCCTTGAACAGGTAGAGCAACACGTTGGAGAGTTCCGTAATGCTGTGATTCTGGGTATTCAGATCTTCGTAGGTGATCATCGATAATTCCTTCTTTCACCGGTCACTGTCAGCAACCATTAATCCAATACAAATGTTGAGGCTAGGATGTTGATCAGTACATGTCAACGAGTTGCAGCCCTGGAAATACATTTAACCCGGGAATTTCATAAATCTGCACAAAGATCGCGCAGGATATTGGTTTCACAAGGAAATTTCCGAAGGAGTGACGGTTCAGTGATTACGGCCCACCGGGGAAATATTCCTTGTGGAGTCAAGAGACAAGCGGGATTGTGCATGATTTGTGTTTTAGTCGTGCAATCAGTTCAGATCATAGCGCTTGAGCTTTCGATACAGGGTACGCTCACTGATGCCCAGTGCCGCCGCGACCTGTCTGCGGTTGTCATGGTACTTTAGTAACAGCTCCGATATGTGCCGCGCCTCCACTTCCTGTAACGTGTTACTTGCCTTGCCGTGTGATGTTACTGTCGCAGCCTGCGAGGCCGCCGCGGGCGCATGCTGCCCCGGGTGTTTCCTGCCGTGCGCAAGTTGTAGCAGCACGGTTTCGATCACGGCGTCATCAATCTCGCCAGCATTGGCGTGCGTGGCGGCAATAAACAGGATATTGCGCAGTTCGCGCACATTGCCGGGGTATTCATATAACTTGAGCCGTTCGATCGCCGCCGGGGTCAGTTTGAATCTTTGATTCATGGTGTGGCTGAAAGGGCCCAGCAGATCAGGCACCAGCACCTCGATATCATCCAGCCGTTCCCGCAGTGCAGGCAGGCGTACAAACAGGCAGGCGATCCGGTAGTACAGATCCTCGCGGAAATGACCGGCACTCACCGACTCCCACAAGTGCCGGTTGGTGGCACAGACAATACGCACGTCAGCCTTGCGCGGCCTGCGACCACCGACGCGGCGGTACTGCCCCGATTCCAGTACCCGTAACAGCTTGGCCTGCTGGGACAGCGGCAACTCGCCCACTTCGTCCAGGAACAGGGTGCCGCCATCGGCCTGCTCGAACAGGCCGGTCCGCTCACCGACACTGCCGGTAAACGCACCGCGCGCATGCCCGAAGACCTCGGCCTCGAACAGGGATTCGGTCAGCACCGTGCAGTCCACGGTAAGAAACGGCTGGTCATGACGCGTGGAATGGTTGTGAATGAAATGTGCCGCCAGCTCCTTGCCGGTGCCGGTTTCTCCCTGCAGCAGCACCGGCGCCTGCGCCGCAGCTACCATCATCATCTGCTCCATGCAGGCAAGAAATGGCGGCGTCTGGCCAACCATGCGCTTGCCATTGACGCGGCGCTCCTCGGGCCCCGAGAGTCGCTCAATCAACTCGCCCATGTAGAGTTCGCCATTACTGCCATGCAGCGGATAGGCGGTTACCCGCACCTGGGACATGCGGTGGTCCCCGTCAAAGTGGACATGCAGACAGGAATCCGTCTTGCCTATTTCGAACAAATTGGCATGCGGGCAGTCTTCACCGCATTCATGACAAGGCGCATCATTATCGTGACTGACCTTGTGACACGTCATTCCCACAGCCTTGTCACGGGGTATGCCGAAGGTCTTTTCATAGGCACGGTTGATCGCCAGAATCCGGTAGTCCCGGTCGATCACGACAAACGGCTGTTCATGACTGTCTACCAGTGCTTGCATCTCAACCGACACCGGTGTTACCGGATCAACCAAATTAACGATATTGGCTATTGATTTTTTCATGACGCCCCCGACATCAATTGTTCTTCCTTTTTACTGTCATTATTGTCACTGTATGACACGTGTATGAAACTCTACTACTGACATAATTGACATGACTTGACATAGATCAAGCCCCCGGTATTTACGCAATAAATCGCGCCGGAAACGGCGCTCCCACACAGTGGTGTAATGCTATTGGGGGGTGTTGTGGGAGCGGCGTCCCGCCGCGAAGAACCTCCCTCAGACTCTGCTTACGAGGCACATTCCCGGACAATCTTCTCATGAGTTATGCTGCAAAGCATGATCAAATGTAATCCGATTATCTTTCTGATAGCACTACTGTATCCATGGCTGGCCAACCCGGTAAGCGCCACTGGAACAATCGAGCCCTATGAAGGCTCATTGAAGCAACCCGGGATCACATTACAGGACCTGGATCATCGAGCGCACACACTGGCGGATTACCGCGGCAAGGTGGTACTGGTTAACTTCTGGGCCAGCTGGTGTGTTCCCTGCATCACGGAAATGCCGGGAATGCAGAGACTGGCGGATACATTAACGGATCAACCCTTCGAGATCCTTGCAGTCAATGTTTCGGATACAGAAGACCGGATCCGCGAGTTTCTCCGGCGAATGAACCTGCGCCTGACCATTCTGGTGGACCACAACGGGGATACCTTCAAGGCCTGGCAGGGAAAGGTGCTACCTGCCAGCTTTTTACTGGATCGCAGCGGCAGAATACGTTACCGGGTAATCGGCCCCCTGGAATGGGACAGCGAAGAGGTCGGCAAGATTATCGAAGCATTGCTCCAGCACCCCTGAAAAAAAGGGGTGGCCGAAGCCACCCCTTAACTTGCCAACAAAGCTTCTTGATTTGACTACTTCTGCCGGTGACAGAGACCGCAACCCACTATCGTGCCCTTCGGAATGATCGCGGTGGCGTTACCTGCTGCACAACCCGGCAGACTGCCCTTGTTGTCCTTGCAGAGGACCGTGCGCTCATCGTTGGTACGCGACAGCACCGTGCCTCTCAGGTCGTCACCGTGGCAGGAATCGCAGCCCGGACCCTGATTTCGGTAGCTGCGATGCTGCAAGTTCCAGCGGTCGTCTGACAGGAAGTTAGTTCCATTGTCCTCGCCGTTCACACCGAGATTGGGCTCGAGGTCCGCGATGGGATGCATGCCGTGCGGACCGTTATTGCCCAGCGGCAACGACTCGTCGGTGGGCTCGTGGCAGACCTGGCACTCGGCGATGTAGCCCGTGTGGCCCTGGATCTGCTTGGCCGGGACGTTGTCATTGGCGTTCGGATTGGATGCCGGCCACTCCGCGTGGGTACTGCCGTGGCAGGCCTCGCAGAACAGTCCA